>DATAVJ010000145.1:0-36959 GCA_036267795.1 Rudaea sp. | reverse complement strand
GCTGCGATAGACTTGCACGACTCGCGGCAACGGCCGCTTAGCTCAAACGTTGCGTCGTTCCGTGAAACTCCCCAATCGTTAGAATTCGGAATTGCTTTGCTCTTCGCAGTTTGCGTTAGTGAAATGCAAACGGAGGGGTGTATATGGTGCTTGCAGACGTGATGTCACTGTTCTTTTCAGCCTACTATCTAGCGGTCTCGCCATCGGCATCTTGCAACCTGTCCATTTACAGCATCGACGAATCTGGCCAGCGGCGCACTCAGATCATTTCGCCAGCGGATGTCGCGTCGATCGACTACGGCAAGACAAATGCTGATTCAGGGCAGCGCCGATGGCTGGTTGTGCTCACCGACGAAGGCGCAGCTAAGAATGCGACTTTTACCAAGTCGCATATTGGCAAGCGAATATCGGTGACGTGTGACGATAGAGAGATCGAGCGGCCCATGATAACTGGTGAGTTCTCAGGCAAATTTGAAGTCGTTCCTCACGAGTCGAAATAACTCATTTTCACTGGCATGAGCTTTCTCCACCGATGCCGCAAACGCTGCGGTCGTGTCGCGTGGTGTGAGACTCCGATGCGTCCGCTCGGCCATACAATCAGCGTGATCGAATTGATTCTATGTCGGCAGCCTTCTTAGGGCGTAATCTGTAGCGTTCCAGCAGGCTTGAGCACTATATTCCAGACTGTTTCGACCGGCGCCCATTGGCTAGAAGGCCGGAGCGACGGAAACACATTTCGTAACCGAGATTCTTATCATGCTTCTTTCCACCTTGCGTATCTGCTGCGCCGTATTGCTCGCGATTGCCAGCGTACCGGCGAACGCGTTCGTGGATTTAATTCTTCAAGACGGTTTCCAGCAACGCTTGCAGTTTCAAATCCAGTCGCCCAACATCTCGATTGAAGCTGGCGACGCGCAGACGTATTGCTATTATTTTTCGATGCCGAACACGACCACTGCCGCAGTAAAGCACTGGCTTTCGCACATGGACACAGGAATTCACCATGCGATTCTCTTTAGCACGCCGACGGCGGCCGCGCCTGACGGCACGTTGACGCAAAATCCATGCGCTACGTTTCCGGGCGGGCAAGTCTCCACGTGGCTTTATGCCGCGCACAGTACGGACGAAGACCAGGTTTTCCCATCCAGCGACGGCAACGGTAATCCGGTGGCCTTGGAAATAGCTGCCGGCCAGCCAGCATTCTTGCAAATCTATCTGGTCAACGGCAGCACGCAGGCCCTGTCTCCATCGATCTCCATCATTGCCGACGCGTTGGATCCGCAACAGACTTATACAAAGACTGCAGCGTATCTCACGACCAATTCCACCGTCGATATACCGGCAGGAACCCTAGGCTATCCAGTGCAGAACACCTGCGCGGTACCCGCAAACGTAAAATTCTGGTGGCTGTCGACGCGTACGCATCATTTCGCGATGCAATCAAAGATCAGCGATGGCAGCACCGATCTAATCGTTTCGAACGATTGGGCGGACCCGTCGGTTGCGCTATTTCCTGCGCCGTCGTTTTACCAGTTTACGAACGGCTTGACGTACGCTTGCACATACAACAATGCCGGCGGGGATAGAGTCCTTTTTGGCGATTCCGAGAGCACTAACGAGCTCTGTATGGGTATCGGATATTTCTTCCCAGCAAATGCGGGCGGCAAGACCTGCACGAACAACAGCGGGCCGTTCTGAGACTGCCAGCGGTACGCGTGCCGTGACGGTGTGGCGCGCCCGTATTACAAGCACGGTATCGCGGCGTGACTGTGCCTTGTCAGTATCGATAGACGCCCTAGTGCTGTGACAAATGAGGATGTCTTACGTCTACCAAGTTGATCGTGAAGTGCGTAGGAATCGCTGCGTTGCTGACAGGCTTCGCGCCTGAGGTACTGGCAGCTGGCTCATTACCGGAATATCCCCACGCTCGCAACATGAATCAGAACATGCCTGCGGGTTACCCGTTCCGAAGGTGCTCGAAACCGACGACGCCGTGCAAAGAGTTGATACGTGGTACAGCACTAACGCCTCGAAATCGTGCACACGTAACTCCATCTTCCACACGTTCAGAAGACGCGTCTGCTCGCTCTCGTTTTTCTTGTGCTTTGATCTGGGAAGCGTGACTTCGAGGTAGCGATCGATGGCATCGCCGAGTGTTCGCTTGCGTGCCTCACTGTTCGGAACATGCTCACCGGTGTCGAGCTTGTGTTCGACGGAACGCGCCCACTCGTCCGCATCAGCTTTTCGCTTGAACGACTTCGTAAGCGACGGTCCGGACTGGCGGCGTACCTTCACTCGCCAAGTGGTCTTGCCGGCCTTCCCGACGCGCTTCTCGAAAGTAGCCATTCGTTGTCCCAAATTGTCCCAACAGGACTAATTCTGAGCACGAACGAAAGTCGATTGCGAGCGTAAGTGATTGATTTTGGCGGAAGCGGTGAGATTCGAACTCACGAGAGGCTCACGCCTCTGCCGGTTTTCAAGACCGGTGCCTTCAACCGCTCGGCCACGCTTCCGTTTCTGATTTGTATACTTTTTGCCACGACGCATTGCGCGTGCGGCCAACGATTATATAGCGGATCGAACGCGAATTTTTCCAGGATGCGAATGCGGTCAGCCGATCTGCGGCGGCTTCACTCGATCGTTTCCTTTTCGCCCATATAGGAGCGCAATGCCGTGGGGACGGTGATGGAACCGTCCGCGTTCTGATAATTCTCCATCACGGCTATCAAGGCGCGACCGACCGCCACGCCGGAGCCGTTGAGTGTGTGCACGAGTTCGGTTTTGCCAGTTTCCGGATTCTTCCAGCGCGCTTTCATGCGGCGGGCCTGGAAATCTGTGCAGTTCGAGCACGATGAAATCTCGCGGAACGTTTTCTGCGACGGCAACCATACGTCGAGATCGTATGTCTTCGCCGCGGAAAATCCCATGTCGCCGGTGCACAGGAGAATGCGCCGATACGGCAGTTGCAATTGTTCCAATACGACTTCGGCGCAGCGTGTCATGCGTTCGTGTTCGGCGGAACTGTCCGCAGGTTTGCTGATCGTCACCATCTCGACTTTTTCGAACTGGTGCTGACGGATCATGCCGCGCACGTCCTTGCCGTAGCTGCCCGCTTCGGCGCGGAAGCACGGCGTGTGCGCGGTCATGCGCAGCGGGAGCTGTTCCGTCGCAATGATTTCGTCGGCGACGATGTTCGTCAACGAAACTTCCGCGGTCGGAATCAGGTATCGCCGCATCTCGCCTGTAGTAGCGAACAGATCCTCTTCGAACTTCGGCAATTGACCTGTGCCCCGCATCGTTTCCGCGTTCACGAGCAGCGGCACGTTGCATTCGAGATATCCGTGCTCGCGTGTATGCAGATCGAGCATGAACTGCGCGAGCGCACGGTGTAGCCGCGCGAGTTGGCCGCGCAGGATGGTGAATCGCGAACCGGACAACTTGGCGGCGGTTTCTCCGTCGAGCCATCCGTTGCGCGCACCGAGTTCGACGTGATCTTTCACCGCAAACTCGAACGTGCGCGGAGTACCCCACCGATGCTGTTCGACGTTCTGCGATTCGTCGGTGCCGAGAGGAACACAAGCATCGGGAAGATTGGGCATTCCCAGCGCGACGTTTTCGATCGTGGCCTGGATTTCCGCGAGCGCCTGTTCGTTCGCTTTTAGCTTGTCGCCGATGCCGGCAACCTCGGCCATCAGCGCGGAAACGTCTTCGCCCTTTCCTTTCGCCATGCCGATGGCTTTCGAGCGCGTGTTGCGCAGGTTCTGCAGTTCCTGCGTTTCCGTCTGTACGGATTTACGCCGTCCTTCGATCTGCTCGATTGCATTCTTGTCGAGCAAATAGCCGCGCGTTTTAAGCTGTTCGGCGACGCTGTCCAGTTGGCCGCGCAGCAAGGCGGGATCGAGCATGGCATTTCCTGAAGCATTCGGTGGGATTTGCCAATTATCGCGGCTAGTGCCACGGCGGCGCAAATCGGCTCAGTCTTTTTCGGGTTCGCTTTTCGACTGCAACGCCTGTCTGCGCGCTGTTCGTATACTTTGCAACTTTTCAGCAATTTTCGCTTCGAGGCCGCGACCGGTCGGTTGGTAGAATTCGCGGCCGACGAGTTTGTCGGGCAAAAGTTGCTGATCGAACGCGACGCCGCCTTCGACATTGTGGTCGTACTGGTAGCCTTTGCCGTAGCCGAGTTCCTTCATCAGCCGTGTCGGCGCATTGCGGATGTGCATCGGCACGTCCAGAGTGCCGGTTTCGGCGATCGTGCTGCGGACTTCGCCAAACGCCATATACGCGGCATTGCTCTTCGCCGTGATGGCGAGATAGACGGCGACTTCCGCCAACGCCAGCTCTCCTTCGGGCGAGCCGAGCCGCTCAAAGGTGTCCCATGCCTCGAGTGCAATCTGCATCGCGCGCGGATCGGCCAATCCGACATCTTCGATCGCCATGCGCGTGAGCCGCCGCGCGAGGTATGCCGGATCGACACCGCCATCGATCATGCGCATGCACCAATACAAGGCGGCATCGGCGTCCGATGACCGCACCGACTTGTGCAATGCGGATATCTGGTCGTAAAACTGCTCGCCGCCTTTGTCGAAACGGCGCGTGCGGTCGGCCAAGACTTGCGTGAGCGTCGAATCGTCGATCACGCCGTCGGCCGCGACGTCGCTCGCGATTTCCAGCAATGTGAGTGCACGGCGAACGTCGCCGTCGGCGGCTCGCGCGATCAGCGGCAACGCAGTGTCGTCGATTTTCAGATTTCGGTTGCCCAATCCACGCTCGGTATCCGCCAAAGCCCGATGCAGCGCATCGACGATCGCATCGACCGACACGGCATCCATCACGTGCACGCGGCATCGAGACAACAACGCGGAGTTCAATTCGAACGAAGGATTTTCAGTGGTCGCGCCGACGAAGATGATCACGCCCTTTTCGATGTGCGGCAAAAACGCATCTTGCTGCGACTTGTTGAAGCGATGCACTTCATCGACGAACAACACGCTGCGCACGCCTTGATTGAAACGCACCTGCGCTTCCGCGAGCGCTTCGCGAACGTCGGCGATACCTGACAGCACTGCCGAAATCGCCCGGAATTCCGCATTTGCGTATTTCGCGAGCAATAAAGCGAGCGTCGTCTTGCCGCAGCCGGGCGGGCCCCACAGCACCATCGAATAGATATTTCCGGATTCGATCGCACGCCGCAACGGCGCGGTCGGACCGAGCAAGCGCTGTTGTCCGACGATTTCGTCGATCGTTCTGGGCCGCATGCGTTCGGCGAGCGGTTTCAGCGCGTTCGACTCGGCGAACAGTTGCGGCGTGCTGTCGGCGGATTTGCGGCGTGCCATCACGGCATCATACGTGGCGCGTTAGCGATCGCTCAATTCTTGATCGGAAATGCCTGCGCCGCGGGCGTTGGATCGCCGATGACGTCGACGCCTTTGGGCGGTGTGAATGCGAACGCATCCGGCTTGAGTCTGGGATTGCGCTGCCAATTCGAAAAACGAATTTCCGTGGTGTCGCCCAGCGTATCGGCGAATCGCATTCTGGCGAGTCCGTTCGTATCGAAACCGAGATCGCAATAGTCGAACTGCGGTTCCTTATCTTTTGATTTGAGACGCAGCCAGGTCAATCCTTCGTTGTCGCCCTGCTCGCTCGTCGTGAAGTCGCGATCGAGTTGCGACAAATCGGTCAATACGGTCAGCGGACTGTGCGCTTCTTCGGTCCCTTGCGCACGTACAGTGACTTGTTCCAGATCGACGTCGTAAATCCATACCTTCTCGCCATCGGCGACGATGAGCTGCTTGAACGGCGATGTCGTCTCCCAACGAAATTGACGCGGCGCCTTCAGCGCGAGCGTGCCCTGGCTTGTTTTGCCCTTGGATTTGTTCGGGCCAAACACTTGCTGATCGAAATTCGCGGAGATCGACGCGACGCCTTTTGCGAAGGCGTCGAGCTTGGCGCGTCCCGTATCGGCAGCAAACGCCGATGTGGCCGACAACAAGAATGAAAATCCGATTGCCTGAAAAATTCGCATTACAACTCCGGTGGCGGCGGTGCCAGCACTTCGCGATTGCCGTTGTGCTGTTGCGCGCTGACGATGCCCTGTTGTTCCATCAATTCGATCAAACGTGCGGCACGGTTGTAGCCGATCTTCAAGCGGCGCTGCACGCCGGAAATCGACGCGCGGCGCGATTCCGTCACGATGCGTACGGCCTGATCGTACAACTCATCGTAATCGCCTTCGGGAATTTCGCTGTCTTCCGGCAAACCCGATTCGCCGATCACACGACCATCGCCCAGCGCGTGTACATCGCCGAGCACACCTTCGACGTATTCGGGCTTGCCTTGGTTCCGCAAATGCGCGACGACTTTATGAACCTCGTCGTCGCCGACAAAGGCGCCGTGCACGCGCTCGGGCGTTGCGGTGCCGGGCGGCAGATAGAGCATGTCGCCATGGCCCAGCAAGGTTTCCGCGCCGGATTGGTCGAGGATCGTGCGCGAATCGATCTTGCTCGATACCTGGAACGCGATGCGCGTGGGAATATTCGCTTTGATCAAACCGGTAATGACGTCGACGGACGGACGCTGCGTGGCGAGAATCAAATGCACGCCGGCGGCGCGCGCTTTTTGCGCCAGACGCGCGATGAGTTCTTCGACTTTCTTGCCGACGATCATCATCATGTCGGCGAATTCGTCGATGATGACGACGACGTACGGCAACGGATCGAGCGTGGGAACGACGACGGGTTCCGTCGTGTTTTCCGGCCGCTTGAACAGCGGGTCGGGAATCGGCCGTCCGGCTTCTTCGGCGTCTTTCACTTTCTTGTTGAAGCCGGCCAGATTGCGCACGCCGACGGCGGACATCAATTTGTAACGTCGCTCCATTTCGGCGACGCACCAGCGCAAGGCGTTCGCGGCCTCTTTCATGTCCGTCACGACTGGCGTCAGCAGATGCGGAATGCCTTCGTAGACCGAAAGTTCCAGCATCTTCGGGTCGATCATGATCATGCGCACGTCACGCGCGGTGGCTTTGTACAATAGGCTCAGCACCATCGCGTTCAATGCGACGGACTTGCCCGAACCTGTCGTGCCCGCGACGAGCAGATGCGGCATCTTCGCCAGATCGACGACGACAGGACGTCCGCCGATATCCTTGCCGAGCGCGAGCGCCAGCGGCGATTTCACGCTGTCGTATTTTTCCGAGCGCAGGATTTCGGAGAGATAGACGATTTCGCGACTCGTATTCGGAATTTCGAGGCCGATTACCGATTTGCCGGGAATCACGTCGACCACACGCACGCTGATCACGGACAAACCGCGTGCGATGTCCTTGTCGAGGTTGCTGATCTGACTGCCCTTGATGCCCGGCGCGGGCTGCAGTTCGAAGCGCGTGATGACCGGTCCGGGATGCGCGCTGACTACTTGCGCGTCGATGCGGAAATCCTTGAGCTTGAGTTCGACTTGGCGCGACAAAGCTTCGAGCGTTTCTTCCGAGTAACCTCTGACTTGCTGTTTCGGCTCGTCGAGCAGCGACAGCGGCGGCAGATCGGAATTCGCGATACCGGAGAACAATGGAATCTGCTGTTCGCGCGCGGCGCGTTCGCTTTTTTCGACCGCGTTGAACGTCGGTTCGATCTTGATCGGTTCGCGTTTGGATTGCTTGACGGTTTCGACTTTGCGCACGATCTCGCGTTCGCTGCGCGCTGCACGCGCCGCGCGAATCTCGCCGGCCTTGCGTGTTCCCGAGCCCACCCAACTGAACGCGATCAATACGCCGCGTCCGATGCTGTCCATCACACGGAACCACGAAATGCCGGTCGCGAGCGTCAACGCAACCAGAAAGATCGCAAGTAGAAACAGGCTCGCGCCGAGTTGTCCGAATGCGTGCGTCAGCGCCCCCGCGACTTGTTGGCCGAGCACACCGCCGGATTGCATCGGCAGCGCCATCGGATCGGAGGCATGAAGTTGCGCCAAGCCGGTACCGCCGATAAAAAAGGCGACGCCGCCAATCAGACGCAAGCTCGGTTCCAGCGGCGAGACGTCGGTCCGCTCGCGGCCGCGAAACAGCGAGTAGCCGAACATCAGCAACAGCAGTGGAAAGGCGTACGCGAGATAACCGAACAGGTAAAAGCTGAGATCGGCGACCCACGCGCCGACCGCGCCGCCGAGATTGTGCACATGGTGCGACTGACTCGCCGCGTGTGACCAGCTCTCATCGCTGCCGTCATACGTGACCAGGCACAGGAGCAAGTACGCGGCGATCGGTGCGAGAAGCAGGAACGCGGCTTCGCGCAGGCGGCGCTGCATGGCTTCGCCCGCGTCGATGGTCGCTTTAAGTTTTGCTTCCCGCGGCACCGTATGAATTCACTTCAAGAAGTCTCAGCAATAAACTGATTGTACTAAACTTTCATGCCTTTGAGCGCGGGATGAATCAACTTGCCGTTTTCGACATTGACACCCTTGGCCAGCGGCGCGAGTTTGCGCCAGTGCTTGTCGCTGGCGAGGCGCTGTACGTACGGCAGGATCGCCGCGCAGATCGCTTGCGAGGACGTCTGCGGAACGGCGCCCGGCATGTTCGTCACGGCGAAATGCGTGACGCCGTCCACGACGTACGTCGGTTCTTTCCACGTGGTCGGCTTCGAGGTTTCGAAGCAGCCGCCCTGATCGATGGAAATATCGACGAGCACGCTGCCCGCCTCCATCGATTTGACCATATCGCGCGTCACCACGTGCGGCGCTTTCGCGCTGGGGATCAGCACGGCGCCGATGACGAGATCGGCCGTCGCCACTTCACGCGCGACGTATTCTTCGTACGGATACAACGCCGTTACGTTGGTGCCGAGCGCCATCATCTGCGCAAGACGATCCGGCCGCTTGTCGAACACGACGACGTTCGCGCCGCCCGCCGCCGCCAACGCCGCGGAATTACCGCCCGCCGCGCCCGCGCCGAGTACCACGACTTTGCCGCGTTCCGTCGACGGCAAGCCGCCAAGCAATTTTCCTTTTCCGTTCATCGGCTGATGCAGATAGTGCGTGCCGACCTGCACGCCGATGCGTCCGGCGATGATCGACATCGGCGCGAGCAGCGGCAGCGATCCGTCAGCTTCCTCCACGGATTCGAATGCGATGCCGGTCAAACCGATGTCCAGCAAATTCCTGGTGAGCTTGGGTTCGGGTGCCAGATGCAGATAGCAGAACAGCAGATGATCCTTGCGCAGCAATTTCAGATCGCCCGCGATGGGTTCCTTCACTTTGACGATCAATTCGCCGACGTCGTAGAGCTTCTTCGCGGTCGGCACCATGTGAACGCCGACACGGCGGTATTCGTCGTCCGAAAAGCCGCTCTTCGTCCCCGCGCCTTCCTGCACGTATACTTTGTGTCCGCGGCGCACGAGATCGGCGCAGGCGGCGGGAACGAGCGCCACGCGCCCTTCGAGGGTTTTGGTTTCGGACGGAACACCGATACGCATGAAGCACTCCTGATAATGTCGTCTTGACAGACTTGGTCCGCCGGTTTGTTACGATTCACTCGAACGCTACGCGTCGTTCGCTACCTTGATTCGCTGCACGATACGCCCCATCCTTGCGGTCTGTTACGGCGCATCGGCGCGCACGTACTCGACGTTTTTTGCGACGTAAAATTCGGCACGTAAACGACAAGGATTATACATGAGCACCGCAACCCATTCGCGCCTGATCATTCTCGGTTCCGGACCGGCCGGCTACACCGCCGCCGTCTACGCCGCGCGCGCGAATCTGAAACCGATGCTGATCACCGGCCTGCAGCAAGGCGGGCAATTGATGACGACGACAGAAGTCGACAACTGGCCCGGCGACGTCGAAGGCCTGCAGGGTCCCGGCCTGATGGAACGCATGCAGAAACATGCCGAACGTTTCGACACCAACATCGTGTTCGATCACATCCACACGGCCGATTTGTCGCAGCGGCCATTTCGCCTGGTCGGCGACAGCGGCGAATACAGTTGCGACGCGCTCATCATCGCTACCGGCGCCACGGCGAAATATCTCGGCATTCCGTCAGAAGAGCAATTCAAAGGCCAGGGTGTTTCGGCGTGCGCGACATGCGACGGATTCTTCTTCCGCGACCAGGACGTCGCCGTCATCGGCGGGGGCAACACGGCGGTCGAGGAGGCGCTGTATTTGTCGAACATCGCGAAGAAAGTGACCGTCGTGCATCGGCGCGACAAGTTCAAGGCGGAGAAAATCCTTCAGGACAAACTGTTCGCGCGGCAACAAAGTGGAAAAGTGGACATCGTGTGGAATCACGCGGTCGACGAAGTGCTCGGCGACAATACGGGCGTAACCGGGGTTCGCCTGAAAGGACTGCAGAACAACGCATCGCGCGATGTATCCGTGAGCGGACTTTTCATCGCCATCGGCCACACGCCTAATACGGCGCTTTTCGACGGACAGCTCGCCATGAACAGCGGCTACATCAAAATCAAAGCCGGGCTCGACGGCGGTGCGACGGAGACGAGCGTCCCCGGTGTGTTCGCGGCAGGCGATGTGGCCGATCAGGTCTATCGCCAGGCGGTAACGTCAGCCGGCGCCGGCTGCATGGCGGCGCTGGATGCCGAAAAGTATCTGGACAAAGCCAGCGTCGTGCGCGAAGGAACGTGGTGATGCCATGCCCGCGTCGCTGACGGCGCGCGCTCATCAACGTCTGAACGAGATCGATGCGGCGGCCTGGAATGCCTTGCTGCCGAACGACAATCCTTTTGTCGGTCACGCGTTCTTATCCGGTCTGGAAGAGCACGGATGCCTGCATCCGCGGCGCGGCTGGAATCCGCATCATGTCGCGCTGTATCGCGGCGATGAACTCGTCGCGGCTGCGCCGTGCTATCTGAAAGGTAACTCGCACGGCGAATACGTGTTCGACTGGTCGTGGGCGGGCGCTTACGAGCGTAACGGTCTCGACTACTATCCGAAACTTTTGTCGGCGGTGCCTTACTCGCCGGTCACTGGACCGAGACTGCTCGTCGGCCAAAGCGACGATGCGCCGTTGCTCCGGCAATTGCTGCTCGAATGTCTGCGCACGCAAACGGATTCGAACGGATTGTCTTCCGTCCATCTCAACTTCGCCGACGACACCGATGCCGCCGCATTCGGCGATGCCAACGATTGGCTGCCGCGTTTCGATTGGCAATTTCACTGGCGCAACGCGGGCTGGGGGGATTTCAGCGAATTTCTCGGCGCAATGTCATCGAAGAAACGCAAGAACATCCGGCAGGAACGCGAACACGTCGCGCGCGCGGGCGTGACATGCGAGATCTTGCACGGCGATGAAATGTCTGCGGCCGACTGGCGAACCGTGCATGCGTTCTACGAATCGACGTTCGACGAGAAAGGAAATTATCCCGCGTTGACGCTGCCTTTTTTCGAACATCTCGGCCGCGCAATGCCGCGCAGAGTGCTTGCTGTCATCGCGCGACGCGGAACCTCGCCCATCGCCGCGGCACTGCTGTTGCGAAGCTCTGATACGTTGTACGGCCGCTATTGGGGAAGCTCGGAAAATATTCCGGGTCTGCATTTCGAAGTCTGCTATTACCAGGGCATCGATTACTGCCTCAGGAACGGCCTGGCCTGTTTCGAGCCCGGTGCGCAAGGCGAACACAAGCTCGCGCGCGGATTTCTCCCCACCATCACGCGATCGTTTCACTATCTCGCCGATGCACGATTTCGCAAAGCCATCGGTGATGCGTTGAGGCGTGAAGCCGTCGCGCTGCAGGATTACCGCGAAGAACTCATGTCGCACTCGCCGTACGCACATTCGCCGTGACGCGCATTGCGATTCTTCGCGCCGGGTCGCTGGATCCGTTCCCGCCGGTGGAGAAGGCCTTGCGCGATCCCGACGGCCTTCTCGCCGCCGGCGGCGATCTGAGCCCGGATCGATTGCTCGATGCATACCGTCACGGCGTCTTTCCGTGGTTTTCGCCGGGCGATCCGATTTTGTGGTGGTCGCCCGATCCGCGTACCGTGTTCGACACGGCAAAAATCCACATTTCCAAAAAGCTGCATCGGGAATTGCGGCATTGCGAATGGACGCTTCGCGCCGACACCGCATTCGCCGATGTGATGCTGGCTTGCGCCGCGCCGCGCTCAACGCAGCGCGGAACATGGATCACGCAGGATATGTTCGACGCGTATCGGCATCTGCATGACTTGGGATTCGCACATTCGATCGAAGTCTACGATGGCGACAAACTTGTCGGCGGAATATACGGCGTGGCGCTTGGCAAGGTTTTCTTCGGCGAATCGATGTTCAGCCGGGCGACGAATGGATCGAAAATCGCATTGATTGCGCTATGCCGAATGCTTCACGCCAACGGATTTCCGCTGCTCGACGCGCAAGTCGCATCGCCGCATCTGACGACGATGGGTGCTATCGAGGTAACTCGGCGAGACTTCGTCGCGCATGTCGCCGACTATGCAGCACGCGACGGATTACCCGGAAACTGGAAGACGCGATGGCCCTTTTCCACGGCGAAAGACATCGCATGAGGACAGTTTAGCTTCCCGCCACCGCTCGAACGTGGCAGAATCGCGCAGATTTATTTGTGCGTTCATCCATGAACGCGAAATCACGAAGTGGCCATCCTGGCCGCACTTTCAAAATGAGCTGATGGCAAAAGACGATCAAATCGAAATGGAAGGCACCGTGTTGGAAACCCTTCCGAACACGATGTTCCGCGTAAAGCTCGAAAACGGCCACGTCGTTACCGCCCACATTTCCGGCCGCATGCGCAAGAACTACATCCGCATTCTCACCGGCGACAAAGTGAAGGTGGAAATGACACCGTATGATCTGACGAAGGGTCGGATCACGTATCGGATGAAGTGACCCGGTCGCGCCAAGCGCCGGGCTGTCGACGCTGATGAAAGACGGCGACGAGCAGCAGCTCATCGTTGCGAATACGATAAATCAGAGCGTAGGGGAAGCGTCGCAGCAGAATGCGACGGCGACCGAGTTCGATTTCGGTATAAGCGATCGGATTCCGGACGACGGATTCGACCGCTGCGGCTATAGAACGAGCAAACTCGAATCCCAATCCCGGCGATTTCGTTTCAAACCAGATTTGCGCCGCCAACAGTTCCTGGCGTGCTTCAGACCGAACGATGACTTTCATCAAGCGGTGCGCTTGAAAAGCTCAGCTCGAACGGATTCCCATGTATGCGCGGTTGATGGATCGGCGTCGTGCTCACGCAGGCGCCGCTCGACTTCCAAACGTTGCTCCGGCGTCAGTCCAACCGACTCCGGAGCTTCACTGACGATGCCGTCCCACAGATCTTCGACGAGCAGGATGCGCTCGGCGACGGAGAGCTTTGAGATCTCGACATCAAGCGCAGCCACGGTGCTTACTCCACCACCGCCGGCAACTTCTCGTCGGCTTCGATAGTAACGTCGAGCTTGCCGTCTTTCACGCTCAGGTTCACGCGGCCGCCCGTCGACAGTTTGCCGAACAGCAGTTCGTCGGCGAGCGGACGTTTGACGTTCTCCTGAATCACTCGCGCCATTGGACGTGCGCCCATCTGCACGTCGAATCCATTTTCGGCGAGCCAGCGACGGGCATCGGCGTCCACGTGCAGCGACACATGCTTTTCTTGCAGCTGCGCTTCGAGTTCGATGAGGAACTTGTCGACGACGCGCAGGATGTGCTCGATGTCGAGCGCACCGAATTGAATGATCGCATCGAGACGGTTCCGGAACTCCGGCGAAAACGCGCGGCGGATAATTTCCATCGCGTCGGTCGCGTGACTTTGTTCGACGAAACCGATGGAGCGGCGCGCGGCTTGCGAGGCGCCCGCGTTCGTCGTCATTACCAGCACGACGTTGCGGAAATTCGCTTCGCGGCCGTTCGTATCCGTCAACTTGCCGTGATCCATGATCTGCAACAGGATGTTGTAGACGTCCGGGTGCGCCTTCTCGATTTCATCGAGCAACAGCACGCAGTGCGGATGCTTGGTGATCTGCTCGGTGAGCAAACCGCCCTGATCGAATCCCACGTAACCCGGCGGTGCGCCGATCAGCCTCGACACGGAATGGGCTTCCATGTATTCGGACATGTCGAAACGGACCAGCTCGATGCCGAGCTGCAACGCGAGCTGACGCGTCACTTCCGTCTTGCCGACGCCAGTCGGACCGGCCAGCAGGAAATTGCCGATCGGCTTTTCCGCGCTGCCGAGACCTGAGCGAGCCATCTTGATCGACGACGCCAGCGCTTCGATCGCTTTGTCCTGACCGAACACGACCATCTTGAGATTGCGCTCGAGACTCTTCAGCACGTCGCGATCCGACGCGGACACTTGCTTGGCGGGAATCCGCGCCATGCGTGCGACGATGAATTCGATCTCCGCCGTGTCGACGATCGTTTTGCGCTGATCTTCCGGCATCAGGCGCTGACGCGCTCCGGCTTCGTCGATGACGTCGATGGCTTTGTCCGGCAACAGACGGTCGCCGATATGTTTTACCGACAGATCGACCGCCGCCTTGATCGCATCGGCGGTGTATTCGACTTTGTGATGCTGCTCGAAGCGCGATTTCAGTCCGTTGAGGATATCGACCGTCTCCGCGATAGTCGGTTCGACGACGTCGATCTTCTGGAAACGCCGCGCCAATGCGCGATCTTTCTCGAATACGCCGCGGAATTCCTGGAACGTGGTCGAACCGATGCAACGCAGTTCACCGGAGGCGAGGACGGGCTTGATCAGATTCGACGCGTCCATCGTCCCGCCCGACGCGGAACCGGCGCCGATGATGGTGTGGATTTCGTCGATGAACAGAATCGCCTGCGGCTGTTTCTTCAGTTCGCTGATGACGGCTTTCAAACGTTTTTCGAAATCACCGCGATACTTCGTGCCTGCCACCAGCGCACCCAGATCGAGTGCGTAGATGATGCAGTTCTTCAGAACTTCCGGCACCTCGCTTTCGACGATGCGCTTGGCCAGCCCTTCGGCAAGCGCGGTCTTGCCGACGCCGGCTTCGCCGACGTACAGCGGATTGTTCTTGCGACGGCGGCACAGCACCTGGATCGTGCGCTCGATTTCCTCGACGCGGCCGATCAGCGGATCGATCTTGCCCTGGCGTGCGAGATCATTGAGGTTGCTGGCGAATTCGCTGAGCGGATTGCCGCGCGGCTCGTCGCCGCCCTCGCCTTCTTTGCCCGCTTCGCCGCTGCTTTGCTGGCCAGGTTCCTGGCCGATCTTGGCGACGCCATGCGCGATGTAATTGACGACATCCAGACGCGCCACTTCCTGCTGATTCAGGAAATATACCGCGTGCGAATCCTTCTCGCCGAAAATGGCGACGAGCACATTCGCGCCGGTTACCTCTTTTCGTCCGGACGATTGCACGTGATAAACCGCGCGCTGCAGAACGCGCTGAAAACCGAGTGTGGGTTGCGTGTCGCGCTCATCGCTGGCCGGCAACACGGGCACCGTTTCCAGGATGATGGCTTTAAGGTCTTTGCCGAGCTTGGCGACGTCCGCCCCGCACGCTTTCAACACTGCCGCCGCCGAAGGATTTTCCAGCAGCGCCAGCAGCAGGTGCTCGACCGTCATGAACTCGTGGCGCTGCTCGCGCGCCTCTTTGTAGCACTGGCCGATCGTAAGCTCGAGATCTTTGCTGAACATTTAAATTTGGCCTTTGATAAACGCTTGTCCGGTAAATGGGGTCGGCGATAGGGTTATAAAGCCAGCGGTATGAACGCCAGAGTTATACGTCAGGCTTTCTCAAGAGTACACAACAACGGGTGCTGGTGCGCGCGTGAAAATTCGTTTACCTGCGTCACCTTGGTTTCCGCCACTTCGCGCGTGAAAACGCCGCAGACGCCCTTGCCGCGCGTATGCACGTGAAGCATGACTTGCGTGGCCAATTCGCGATTCATGTTGAAAAACGTCTCCAGCACCACGACTACGAAGTCCATTGGCGTGTAGTCGTCGTTCAAAAGAACCACTTGATACAGCGGCGGCCGCGCAACTTCCGGTTTCGATTCCTCGACGACCAGACCGTGCTGCATGCCGGATTGTTGTTCGGTTCGCTTCGACATCGCAGTATTAATGGATCCTCAATCGTTCGATGATTTCATCATAGCGCTGTGTTGCGCCGCAATGGCCGTTTTTCAAGTTGTAATCAGGTCCGCACCATGGCGGCTCGTGTAACATTCTCGGAAGCATGAATCGCACCATACCGATGAACTTTCAACCCGACAGCATCTGGCGCCCCGACGTGACGGTAGCGACGATCGTGCCGCGCGACGGCAAGTTTCTGCTGGTCGAGGAAACGGTGCGCGGCGAGCTCGTGCTGAATCAGCCGGCGGGGCATCTGGAGGCGAACGAATCGCTGCATGACGCGGCGTGCCGCGAAACGCTGGAAGAAACCGGCTGGACAGTGGAACTTGATGGTCTGGTGGCGATTTATCAATGGGCGAACGGAGCGGGCGAGCATTTCGTGCGCTTTACATTTGCGGCACGCTCGATCAGTCACGATGCAAACCGCCGGCTGGACGATGGCATCGTGCGCGCCTGCTGGCTCGGTCGCGACGAAATCGCGGCGCGGCAAGCGCAATTGCGAAGCCCGATGGTTTTGCGCGGGATCGACGATCACATTTCGGGCAGGTGCTTTCCGTTGGACGCCGTCATCGCCATCCCGAGCGGGGCCGATCGTTGAGCGCCGCACCGGCCATCGTCGTGGGCGTATCCGGCGGTGTCGATTCGTCCGTCGCCGCGTTGCTCCTGAAACAGTCCGGCGGCGACATCGCCGGCATGTTCATGCAGAACTGGGAAGAAGACGAGCGCTTCGGCGAATGCCGCGCCGAACAGGATCGCGCCGATGCCATCCGCGTGTGCGGCCGTCTCGATATTCCGTTTCATGCCAGGAATTTCGCCGCGGAATACTGGGACCGCGTTTTCGGGCATTTCCTCGACGAATATCGCGCGGGGCGAACGCCGAATCCCGACGTGCTGTGCAATCGCGAGATCAAATTCAAGACATTTCTCGATCACGCTCGCGCGCTGGGGGCGGACAAGATCGCGACGGGACACTATGCGCGGATCGACGAAGTGGACGGTCGTTACCGTCTGCTGCGCGGCAAGGATCCGAATAAGGATCAAAGTTATTTCTTGTATACCCTGGGTCAGGAACAACTTGCCCACACGCTTTTTCCCGTCGGCGAATTGCCGAAACCGCACGTTCGGCAACTCGCGCGTGATGCCGAATTGCCCACGCATGCGAAAAAGGATTCGACCGGCATCTGTTTTATCGGCGAACGCGATTTTCGGGAATTTCTCGGTCAATACATTCCGGCGCAGAAAGGCGAAATGCGCACACCCGAAGGCGACTACGTCGGCGAGCACGATGGCGTGATGTATTACACGCTCGGGCAACGCACCGGACTGGGCATCGGCGGTCGCCGTGATGCGTCGAGCGAGCCTTGGTACGTGGTCGGGAAAGATATCGCAGACAACCTCCTGTTTGTCGCCCAAGGCAATGAAACGAAGTGGCTGCATTCACGTTGCCTGCGCGGCAGCGAATTGAGTTGGGTGGCCGGCCCGGCACCCGCGGGAGACTTCACCTGCACGGCGAAGACGCGCTACCGGCAAGCCGATCAGGCATGCCGCGTGACACTGACCGACGGCGAATGCATCGCCGAATTCGACGAACCGCAACGCGCGGTGACGCCGGGACAGTCAATCGTGTTTTATCGCGGCGACGAATGTCTCGGCGGCGCCGTGATCGATGCCACCGATGCGCCTTTCGGCGGCGGTGTGCCATGAGAGAAGGCCGCGTCATCGCCCTTGCCGGCGTCATGCAGGCGCTCGCGCTCGTGCGTTCGATCGCGCAGCGCGGCAGTTGCGACGCCACGATGATGCGCGCCAGCCTCATAAGCACGCTGCGCATTGACGCGGAAAGTCCGGAAGCGGTTTATGGCGGACTTGCCAACCTGCGTCTGGGCCTGGAAACGCTGGTTGCGCAGTTCGACACGAAAACGAAGCGCGACATCGCGTTGACGCGCATGGCCGTGTCGGTGCTGCGACTGGAACGGTCGGTTTCGCGGCGCTCGTCGGTGAAGAACGCGCTGCGCGCAAGTCTGTTGGAAATGGCGCCGCTGCAGGAACAGGCCGAATCCGGAAATGTCGATATCTGCGCCCGGTTGGCGAAGCTTTACAGCGACAATATCTCGGCCCTGCGGCCGCGCGTCATGGTGGAAGGCAATTCGAATTTTCTGCAGCAACCGACGCAGGTCAATCAGATACGCGCCTTGCTGCTCGCGGCGATCCGCGCCGCGGTTTTATGGCGCCAGCTCGGCGGGAGTCCCTTGCGCATGCTGTTCCGGCAGCGCGAATACGCCATGTTGGCGCGCGGCCTCTGCTCGGGTTGCACACTCGACCGAACGTGACGACCGCGACTGACGTTTAGGGCGTAATGCGCGATAATGACGGGCTATGCCCATCGAACGCCCAATCGCCATCAGGAGCCTGTCATGACCGATTCGTTCTCGACGCACACGACCCTCGAGGTTGACGGCAAGCGCTACAAGATCGCCAATCTGGCGAAGCTCGGCGAGAAATACAATTTGAAGCGCCTGCCCTACTCGATGAAGATCCTGCTCGAGAATCTGTTGCGGCACGAAGACGGCTTGAACGTAACGAAAAAGGAAATCGAAGCCGTCGCCAATTGGGACGCGACGAAAGAACCCGATACCGAAATCGCTTTCATGCCGGCACGCGTCGTGCTGCAGGACTTCACCGGCGTTCCGTGCGTGGTCGATCTTGCCGCGATGCGCGACGCCATCGTTCGTCTCGGCGGCGATGCCAAACGGATCAATCCGCTGATTCCGTCCGAGCTGGTCATCGATCATTCCGTGCAGGTCGACGTATTCGGCACGGCCGGCTCGCTCGATTCCAATGTAAAGATCGAATTCGATCGCAACAAAGAGCGCTATGGGTTTCTGCGCTGGGGACAAAAGGCGTTCAACAACTTCAAAGTGGTGCCGCCGCGCACCGGCATCGTGCATCAGGTGAATCTGGAATTCCTTGCGCGCGTCGTGATGACGGGCGAAAAAGCCGGTGAACAATGGGCATTCCCCGATACGGTGTTCGGCACCGATTCGCACACGACGATGATCAACGGCATCGGCGTGCTCGGCTGGGGCGTCGGCGGCATCGAAGCGGAAGCGGCGATGCTCGGTCAGCCGTCGTCGATGCTGATTCCGCAAGTCGTCGGGTTCCGGCTCACCGGCAAAATGCCGGAAGGCGCAACGGCGACGGATCTCGTGCTCACCGTGACGCAGATGCTGCGCAAGCATGGCGTCGTCGGCAAGTTCGTCGAATTTTTCGGCGGCGGGCTGAAATATCTCTCGCTCGCCGACCGCGCCACGATCGCCAATATGGCGCCGGAATACGGCGCGACATGCGGCATCTTCCCGATCGATGCGGAGGCGATCAATTATTTGCGCCTGTCCGGCCGTGACGAGGCATTGATCAAACTGGTCGAGGGCTACGCGAAAGCGCAAGGTTTGTGGCACGACGAAAATACTCCGCACGCGGAATTCAGTTCGAAGCTCGAATTGAATTTGGCCGACGTGAAACCGTCGTTGGCGGGACCGAAACGCCCGCAAGACCGTGTGCTCCTCAGCGACGTCGCGAAGAGTTACGAGGAATCGTTCAAGACGCTCACGGCGAATCGGCCGACCAAACAGCAGGAAGCGCGCTTCGCCAACGAAGGCGGTGCTACGGCCGTCGGCCATGACAAGAGCGTATTCGCTACGGGACAGCGCATCACGCGTGACGGCGGCGATTTCGATTTGCATGATGGCGCAGTGGTCATTTCCGCAATCACGTCTTGCACGAATACATCCAATCCGGCGGTCATGCTGGGCGCCGGTCTTCTCGCACGCAATGCGGTCGCGAAAGGCTTGAAAGTAAAGCCGTGGGTGAAAACGTCACTCGCACCGGGATCCCTCGTCGTCACCGATTACTTGAAGAAAGCCGGCGTGCTCGGCGATCTGGAGAAACTCGGTTTCTACCTCGTCGGCTACGGCTGCACCACGTGCATCGGCAACTCGGGTCCGTTGCCGCCGGAAATCAGCAAAGGCATCACGGACGGCGATCTCGCCGTGGCGTCGGTTCTTTCCGGTAATCGCAATTTCGAAGGCCGCGTTCATCCGGAAGTGAAGATGAATTATCTGGCGTCGCCGCCGCTGGTCGTGGCGTTCGCATTGGCCGGAACGGTCGACATCGACCTGACCACGCAGCCGCTCGGCAATGGAACGGACAACAAACCGGTTTTCCTGAAAGACATCTGGCCGACGAACAAGGAAATCGGCGATGTCATCGCCAGAACCGTCGGCCCCGAATTGTTCAAGCACAACTACGCCGACGTCTTCAAAGGCGATGCGCGCTGGAACGAAATAACGCCGCCCGAAGGCGAGCGTTACGGTTGGGATCAGAAATCGACGTACATCAAGAATCCGCCGTATTTCGACGGCATGAGCATGCAGATCGGCAAGATCCGCGACGTGCACGGCGCACGCGTGCTCGGCCTGTTCGGTGATTCGATCACCACCGACCACATCTCGCCCGCCGGCGACATCAAGGCGACATCGCCCGCCGGCCAATTCTTGCAAGGCCGCGGCGTGACCAAAGTCGATTTCAATTCGTACGGATCGCGGCGCGGCAACGACGACATCATGGTGCGCGGCACGTTCGCGAATATCCGCATCAAGAATCTCATGCTCGGCGGCGAGGAAGGCGGCAACACCCTTCACTTCGCGCCCAACGGTGGGGCCAAGGAAAAGCTGCCGATTTACGACGCGGCGATGAAGTATAAAAAGGAAAATATTCCGCTTGTGGTCATCGCCGGAAAAGAATACGGCACCGGATCGTCACGCGACTGGGCAGCCAAAGGCACGCTGCTGCTCGGGGTAAAAGCCGTGATCGCCGAAAGCTTCGAGCGCATTCACCGCTCGAACCTCGTCGGCATGGGCGTCCTGCCGCTGCAGTTCCGCGACGGAGAAAACGCGCAGAGCCTCGGTCTGAAAGGCGACGAAGTGTTCGACATCACCGGACTCGACGACGGCAATGCGAAGGAAGTCGAAATCACGGCGAAAGGTTCCGGCGGAGAGAAGAAATTCAACGTGAAGCTGCTGCTGCTGACGCCGAAGGAAATCGAGTACTACCGGCACGGCGGCATTCTGCCGTTTGTGCTGCGTCAATTGGCGGGCGGAAACAAAACGGCCTGATCGCGCACACGGGTGGGAGCACAAGCTATAGTTTTTGCTCCCATGAAGCCGTGTAACAGACCCAATTCTTGCCCTCGCGGCGCCAGCCGCTGGTGATCGAATAATCGCGCCGCGTTCGGGGAAAAGGCCGCCCTTGCCGCCCGTGATCGTCGCCACGACGTGGACGATGGCTCGATCGTCTTGCAGATCGACGTCGATCGGCCCGAGCGCAACGCCTACTTCGTCATTGCGCAGTACCTCGACGCGAAGAAGATTGCCCAGGCCGTCCCGATCGACATTGTTGTCGTTTCCCGTGAAATCCGGTGTCACGAACGCCAGGAAATCCCGCGGATTGCGGCCTTCGACCGCTGCCTGCATGGCTTTGATGTTCGCCCGGATACGCTCATCGTCCGGCGTGCGCGAACAGCCGGCCATCGCGGCGAACATGAAAACGGCCAAAACGATTCGAATGCTCATCGGCGCATGGTGCCTCGCGGCGCGGCACGCCGCAATGCAGCTTGCCCACGGCTTTGCGGCCATGTAAAAGCAGGACGCGAGACTGTCCTGTGTCAGGTGAGGGATGAATACTAACGAACGTCCATGGCTGGCGAGCTATCCGTCGAACGTGCCTGCGGATATCGATACGAACGCGTACGCGTCGATCGTGCAATTGCTCGAAACCGCATGCGATCGATTTCGTCATCGACCCGCATTCGCCAATATGGGCCGCACACTCGATTACGACGAAGTCGACACGCTGAGCCGGCACTTCGCCTCGTATCTTCTCAACGATCTCAAACTCGGCAAGGGCGACCGCGTCGCGATCATGCTGCCGAACGTGTTGCAGTATCCGATCGCGCTGTTCGGAATCCTTCGCGCCGGTTTGACGGTCGTCAACACGAATCCGTTGTACACGCCGCGCGAACTTCGACATCAGCTTCACGATTCCGGCGCCAGCGCGATCATCGTGCTCGACAATTTCGCGTCGGTGCTCGAAGAAGTCATGCGCGATACGCCGGTGAAACATGTCATCACGACGGCGCTCGGCGATCTCGTCGGCGCGAAAGGCGCGCTGGTCAACTTCGTCGTTCGTTACGTCAAGAAACTGGTCCCGCCGTTTTCGATTCCGAGCGCGGTGCGATTCAACACGACACTGAAAATCGGCGCGCGCAGCCGCTTGCCGAAAGTCGAGGTCGGACACGGCGACATCGCGTTTCTTCAGTACACCGGCGGCACGACGGGCGTCGCCAAAGGCGCGATGCTCACGCACCGCAACATGGTCGCCAACATGCTGCAGGCGTCGGCGTGGCTGGGTACGACATTGAACGAAGGCGAAGAAGTGATCATCACGGCGATTCCGCTGTATCACATCTTCGCGTTGACGGCGAACTGCCTCGTTTTCATGAAGACGGGCGGATTGAATTATCTGATCACCAATCCGCGCGACATGAAGGGTTTCGTCAAGGAACTGCGCAGTGTCGACTTCACGGCGATGACCGGCGTGAACACCCTGTTCAACGGATTGTTGAACACGCCGGGTTTCGACAAGCTCGATTTCACGCGCTTCAAGTTCACCATGGGCGGCGGCATGGCCGTGCAGCGCATCGTGGCCGACCGTTGGAAGAAAGTCACCGGCGTCACGCTGGTTGAAGCCTATGGGTTGACGGAGACCTCGCCCGCCGCATGCGTGAATCCGCTCGATCTTACCGCCTACAACGGATCGATCGGACTGCCGGTGCCCTCGACGGAAGCCTGTGTTCAAGACGACGACGGCAAACATCTGGCCGTGGGCGAAATTGGGGAACTGTGCATTCGCGGTCCGCAGGTCATGAAAGGCTATTGGCAGCGTCCGGAAGAAACGGCGAAGGTGATCAGCGCCGACGGCTGGCTGCACACCGGCGACATCGCGAAGATGGACGAAAAAGGATACTTTTATATCGTCGACCGCAAGAAAGACATGATTCTCGTCTCGGGATTCAATGTTTATCCGAACGAGATCGAAGATGTCGTTGCGCAGATTCCGGGCGTTCTCGAAGTCGCCGCGGTGGGCGTTCCGGACGAAAAATCGGGCGAGGCCGTCAAAGTCGTGGTGGTGAAAAAAGATCCGAAGCTCACCGCGGAAACGATCAAGGCGTACTGCAAGGAAAATCTCACCGGCTACAAGCATCCGAAATACATCGAGTTTCGCGACTCGCTGCCGAAAACGAACGTCGGCAAGATTCTGCGCCGCGAACTGCGCGACACGAAACCCGTGGCATGATCAGCGCTTGAACTCTTCCAACGAATCGGCGTAGCCGCCGAGCAAGTTCCACAGCGGGGTTTCTTTGTCCTCGGGAATCCGGGCGTAGTCGAAGCCGAGGTGCGAACGGGTGATGCGGGCGATGGTCGCATCGAGATGGATGTGCAAGTCGTCGCCGAACATCAGATCCAGCGAATACAGGTCGCCGGGGCACCCTTTCCAGCCGGCGGGTCTCGTAACGAGCACTCCGGTGGCGGAGATGTCTTCCATGTCGCCGGACCACGATTCCGGGCCATGCACCATCAGCACGTCGCAATGGATCCGCTTGCGGGCGTGCCGCTGACCTTTGTCCGATGTCGCCAACGTCATGAAAGACCTCGTTTTTGGCTTGGACGATCTTGACTCAGCGGCGCACGAAGATCAATTCGGTCCCGCGGCGAACCCCGGCAGATGCCCCAAGCCCAGCAAGAGGTCTGATGCGTTTATCACAGTCCGGGTGCAAAAACCGGGCGTGAGGGGAAATTACCCTGCTTCCCGATGGTGTTAGACTCTTTGCGCCCGACCGCGCAGCTGGTTCGGTGCTCGGGCGTTCGGCCACTCGTCTGCGGTCGGCAAGTGGTTCGCTATCTGTCGACGAGGACTCCCCCCATGACGAACGTTGAACTCCTGCACCGCGATTCCGGATATAGCGCGTTGCGTGTCTATGAAGATGTCGCCAGCAGTACCTTCTGGTGCCACATGCACGCGCGCCGTTTTCCCAATGATCTTGCCTATCGGCCTTGTTTTTCGACGCCGCTGCTGAAAGAACTCCGCGATTTCCAGTTGCGCACCGCCGAAACCATGCGGCGTCCGGCGCACTCGCGCAAACATGTCTTAGGGCATGTGGTGGTCGCATCCGCGGCGGATGTCTACAACCTCGGCGGCGATCTGGACTTGTTCTGCCGTTTGATCCGCGAGCAGGATCGCAACAGTTTGATGGCTTACGCGCGCCAGTGCGTCGAAGTCGCGTACGCGTTTTATCGTCACCTCAACGAAGACGCACACACCATTGCGCTGGTACAAGGCGATGCGTTGGGCGGCGGTTTCGAACTCGCGCTGTGCTGCCAGACGATCGTCGCTGAAAGCGGCGTCGGCATGGGCTTTCCCGAGGTGCTGTTCGATCTTTTCCCAGGCATGGGGGCGTATTCGTTCTTGCGTCGCCGCATCAGTTCATCGCAAGCGCAACAGATGATGCTGGATGGACGCGTCTATTCGAGCGACGAATTGCACAAGATGGGCGTGGTCGACATTCTCGTACCGAAAGGCGAAGGCGTTGCAGCGGTCGAGGACTTGATCAAGCGCAATCAACGCATCGGTCATGCGCGCCTGGCGATGAACCGCGTCGAGTCGGTGTGTCATCCGGTGAGCTTCGAGGAACTGATGACCGTAACCGAAATCTGGGTCGATACGGCGCTGCAACTCGGCGAAAAATCACTGCGTGTGATGGAACGTCTGGTTCGTGCGCAATTGCGCCGCAATCAACCGACTCCGATTCGTCCGGCTGCAACGGCAAACGATGTGCTGCCGATTTCGAACGTCGGATGATTCCGATGCGAACTAAACCCCGCTGGATTCGCCGCTGCCCTGACCCGCCGCGGCGTTACCGAGCAGTTCGCCCAGCGTTGAGCGCGCTGCTTCGAGCTGCTCCCGAAGGAGCTTAGTCCGCGCCCGCCACTCCCTGGATAGCTGCCAGCTCGGCAGCTTCATCGCATCGGACGCCGTGGATGCGAGCCGCAGCGCGCCGACGTTGCTTGCCACGCCCTTCAGGGCATGACAGGTATCGCGGTATTTGTCCCACTGCCCCGCCATACCGTTGGCATCGAGTTCCGCCATGCATTTGACCGCATCGCGCATGCACTCGTTGACGAACAGTTTCATGAAATCGCCGTCGAGATTCAGATCGCGCAATTCGTCGATCGTCGCTCTCGAGATGACATCTACCCCGCCCTGTATCGGAACCGCGGCGACGGGCGAAGCCGATGCGCTTTCGCCGGACGCGATTTCCGCAAGCGTGTCGAGCAAGGCCTGGGCCGCGACGGGTTTCGACAGGAATTTGCGCGCACCCGCCAATTCGCTTTCACGTATCGTTTCGGCGGTCGCGTCGGCGCTCAGCACGATGAATGGCGTGCGCTGACGGCCGGTTTCCATGAACTGCGCCTGCTTGATGACTTCGATGCCGTTGAGCTTCGGCATGTGCAGGTCGATCACCACGGCATCGAACGATTCGTTCTCGATGGTTTCGAGTACTTCTTCGCCGTTGTTGGCCAAGACGATGTTGTGACCTGCCTTTTCCAGAATGCGCCGGAGGACCAGCAGATTCGCCGGCTGGTCGTCACCGATGAGAATGCGCATCGACTTGATGCGGGCGCGATGGCGCACGAACGGGTCGTCGAATGCGATGACATTGACCGACACAGGCTCCGCATCTTCAGCCGATTCCGGAACCGAGAACGGCAAGTCGACCCAGAAATGCGAACCTTGTCCCTCATTGCTCTCCAGCCCGATCTGACCGCCCAGCCGTTCGGCCAGTGCTTTCGCGATCGTCGTTCCCAAACCCGTACCGCCGAAGCGGCGCGACTGGCTGGAATCGGCTTGCTCGAACGCATTGAAGATTCTTGCCTGCGCTTCTTGGGAAATGCCGACGCCCGTGTCGCGCACTGAAAAACGAAGATTCGCGGTGCGTTCCGATCGGGACAGCACGCTCACGTCGAGTTTCACGGATCCGCGTTCGGTGAACTTGATCGCGTTGCTCAACAGATTCGTCAATATCTGGCGGATGTGTCCCGCGTCGCCGACGAACTTGGCGGGCACCGTTTCGGCGACCTGGATATCGAACTCGAGATTCTTTCTCGCGGCCGCCGGCTGCAGCATGATCTGCACGCCGCGCAGTACCTGATCGAGGCTGAACTCGGAATCGACGCGCTGCAGTTTGCCGGCCTCGATCGCGGAAATGTCCAGCACATCCTCGATCAGCGCAAGCAAGGCGCGCGACGATGTCTGGATGACCTCCGCGCATTCGCGCTGCTCGGGACTGAGCTTGGTCGTGACCAGCAGCTCCGACATTCCCGCAATGCCGTTGAGCGGCGTGCGGAATTCATGACTCATGTTGGCAAGGAAGCGGCTCTTCGCGGCGTTCGCACGGCGCGCTTCGTCGCTGGCGCGCGTCAACGCGCGTAAGAGCGACGACAGATAGGCGGGAATCGCGATGAGCCCGATCAACAAACCCCACGCGAGCGCCTGATTGTCCGCCCAGTAACCGCTGTTGGTGATGACGAATAGAAACGATGCGCCGGCCAGCACAATGGCAGCGGCCAAAAACCGCGGGCCGTAACGCAAACCGTTGCCGATCGTCACCCAAAGGTAGACCACGAAGAGCGGCGCCAGCGCGCGATCGTAAAGAACCATCATCGCGGCGAGCGTGGCGTAATCGGCCACCATGCCGATGGCTCGGCGAACCGTGCTGGGTTGCGGGTGAATGAAGATCGCTACCACGAGCCCGAGACCGAGCAGCGTCTCGGCGAGAATCACGCGTGCCGCCCAGATAAGGCCTGTGGACGTTTCGGAATCCACCGGCACCGACCACACGCCCAACATGTAGACCAGGATGACGGCAGCGATCACCAGTCGGACGATGGCCTGCTCATGTTCGCTATCCAAGCGACTGCGAAGTCGCGAACGCAGAGTGGCAAACAAGGTATTCATCGTCCGGCGCGTCAGCTCTGTTCTGCGAAAGGCGGTTTTGCGAGTTGCATCTGCTCGATCATCCGTACCTGATCCATATCGCGGAGCAACGATTCCACGCAGGCCGGATCGAACAGTTTGCCGGCATTTTCGCGAACGTAGGCGACCGTTTCATCGTGCGACCAAGCCGGTTTGTACGGCCGCTCCGAAATCAGCGCATCGAAGACATCGGCCAGCGCGACGATGCGCGCATGCAGCGGAATTTCTTCGCCACGCAATCCATCCGGGTAACCGCTGCCGTCCCAGCGTTCGTGATGACGCAAGGCCACCTGCGCACCGAGCTGGACGAACTTGCTTTGGCTATCGCGCAATATTTCGAATCCGATATGCGGATGCCGGCGCATGACGGCGAATTCTTCTTCGGTGAGACGTCCGGCCTTGAGCAGGATGGCATCCGGTACGCCGATCTTGCCGATGTCGTGCAAAGGCGATGCGAGTTCCAGCATGCGCACTTCGTCGTCCGGCAGATGCAATCCTTCGGCAATCAGCCCGGCGAAACGGGACATGCGGATCAAATGCAATCCGGTGCCGAAATCGCGGTATTCGATGGCACGCGCCAGCCGGTACAGCGTTTCGCGCTCGCGTTCTTCCACCTCGCGCAAACCTTCGAGCACCTGGCGTTCGAGCGAACGTGCGCGCTCTTTGACCGACTCGCCCTGCTGACGCAGCAACAGAAGATTGCGCAAACGCGAACGCAGCTCGCGCGGCCGCACGGGTTTGACGAGAAAGTCGATCACGCCGGCATCGAGCGCTGCCTGACGCACGGGTTCGTCGCCAACGACGCTGATCAGAACGATCGGTACGTCGCGCTTGACCAGCGGACGGCGGAACTGCCGCGTGAACTGCAGTCCGTCCATGTCCGGCATGCGGTAGTCAAGCAGCAGCATATCGACGCTGTTGCGTTCGGACCATTGCAGCGCATCCACGGGATTTTCGAAATCCGTGACGCTGATGCCCGGGCTGATTCCCTCGACCACATGGCGCAACATCGTGCGCGCGGATTGCTGATCGTCGACGATAAGTATGTTCATGGTTCGGACTCCGCTGGTCGACTCGATTGGACATACCAGCCAGATCCGACATCACATTCGCGCAAATGCGCGGTGAGATGATCGAGCAGGTATCGTGCCATATCGGCGCTCACCAACATCAAAGCAGACTATCACATTTGCGGTTGCCGGAAAGAGCTTGATGCCGTTCTCAGCTATTTTCCTCAGCCGATTGATTTGGCTGACGATTACTCCCGTCAATTGCTGCGACACATGAGCTTTTTCGCCACGCCGTTGAAAGCAGCGATACGCGGAAAAATAATGCCCGTTTGCGTCACCTAGTGGCTTTCCGGGCGCATGTAGGGAAACAGCAGGACATCGCGAATCGACGGGACATCCGCGAACAGCATGACGAGCCGGTCGATACCCACGCCCAAGCCGCCCGCAGGCGGCATCGCATATTCGAGGGCTCGGATGTAATCGGCATCGAAGTGCATTGCCTCGTCGTCGCCCGCATCCTTGGCGGCCACTTGCGCGCGGAAGCGCTCGGCTTGGTCTTCGGGATCGTTGAGTTCCGAGAACCCGTTGGCCAATTCCTTGCCGCCGATGAACAACTCGAATCGATCCGTCACTTCTGCATCCGAGTCGTTCGCGCGCGCCAGCGGCGAGACTTCCGTCGGATATGCAGTAATGAATGTCGGTTGCACCAGCGTCGGTTCCACTGTTTTCTCAAAAATCTCGAGCAGCAGCTTGCCCCAGCCGTAACCTTGTTTCACAGGAATCTTCAAGCGGGCGCAATGCGTGCGCAGCGCGTCGACGTCGCGCAGTTCATTCGCGTTGATCTCGGCGTTGTGTTCGCGCACTGCCTCATCGAGGCGCCAACGCTTGAACGCCGGTCCCACATCGATATCGCGTCCTTCCCACGTCAGCGTTGTTTTTCCCAACGTCGCTTTCGCGGTTTCGCGGATCAGCGATTCGGTAAGATCCATCACTTCGTTGTACGTGGCATACGCCTGATACAACTCGAGCATCGTGAACTCCGGATTGTGCCGCGTCGATACGCCTTCATTTCGAAAATTCCGATTGATCTCGTAAACGCGCTCGAATCCGCCCACGACGAGACGCTTCAGATACAACTCGGGCGCAACCCGCAGGAACAGATCGATATCCAGTGCGTTGTGATGCGTCTTGAACGGCCGCGCTGTGGCGCCGCCTGGAATCGCGTGCATCATCGGCGTTTCGACTTCCATGAATCGGCGCGGTTCGGCTTCCAGCCACTGCCGCATGAAACCGATCATGCGCGACCGCAGTTCGAACGCGCGGCGCGCTTCCGGCGTGACGATCAGATCGACATATCGTTGCCGATAACGTTGTTCGACATCGACCAATCCATGCCATTTGTCCGGCAACGGCCGCAAATTCTTCGACAGCAAACGCAGCGCGTCGGCTTTCACCGACAACTCGCCGGTTTTCGTCCGCATCAATACGCCTTCCGCCGCGACAATGTCGCCGATATCCCACGACTTCAGGCTTTCATATGCGTCGCCGACATTGTTCGCCTGCACAAATAGTTGAATGCGGCCCGTGAAATCCTGGATTTGGATAAAACTGACCTTGCCTTGCCCCCGCCTGAGCATCATCCGGCCCGCGACTTTCACGCGCCGCGCTTGGGCTTCGATCGCCGCGGCGTCGGTGCCGTCGTATTTTTTCTGCAAGTCGCCGGCGAATGCGTCTGGCGTGAAATCGTTGGGAAACGCGATGCCGGCTTCGCGCAGCGCGCGCAGTTTTTCGCGGCGCTCGGCGATCAGGCGGTTTTCGTCGGGCGGCTGCAAATCCGAATTAGTGGCGGCGTCGGTCATGAGTGGGCTCGAAAGGATTGTGCGTCTTCAAGGCCGGAAACCGCGAGAAATCCCGATCGGCCGTCCAGAGTTCGTTTATGCCGTGCGCAATGCAGATTGCCGCGATGCGCGCATTGTGAATCGCGCCGCCACGCACGCGGCCGTTCACAACCAGACTCGCCAGGTTCTCCATGTGGTCCACACCTTCGCCGATGAACTGCACGCGGGGCGATTTTTCGATTTCCTTCAGCACCGCCAGTGCCTGGGCCGGTGGCGTCGGCGCTTTCCATTTCGATGCGGTAACGCTCGCGAAAAACTCGTGCGCACACGGCCACGGCAACGCCCATGGCTTCTCGCCTTCGAGGAGTTGGGCAAGCAATGAAAAAGCAACGTTGTGATGCGGCACATCCGCCCTATGAGCGTAAACAAGAAAATTCGCGTCGACTGCAATCACTTCGGCTTTCCCTTGCGTAGTTTTCCACTTGACGAATAGCGCAGCGACGGCTCCGCCACGCGCCCCGGGACGATCGACCGCTCTTCGCGTTCCTTATACGTCTGCCGAATGATCGCCGTTACATCAATGACGGGCATACCGGGTTTGTACGGCTCTCCAGCCACCGGAAGATTGAACTTGTACTTCTTCGCTGTGGTTGAATGCTTGCCGATTGCATAACGCAGCCCTTCTTCCACAAGCGCACGCAGCGTGATGTCCGTGCGCTTCTGAATCTGACGGGCTCTTTTGATCAAATCGTCGGCAATATCGATAGTCGTTTTCATCGCAATCCCGCCCCGATATGGGTTCCCATATCGTATCACGCGTCAAGGCGTTTGGCGCCGGCATCCAGACCGGATTTCAGGCTCGCCTCGATGAACTCGTCCAGGTCGCCGTCGAGCACGCGCTGCGTGTCCGTGCGTTCCACGCCTGTGCGCAAATCCTTGATGCGAGATTGATCGAGCACGTAGCTTCGGATTTGGCTGCCCCAGCCGATATCGGATTTGGTCGCCTCGAGCGCCGCCTTCTCGGTGTTGCGTTTCTGCAATTCCAGTTCGTACAGCTTCGCTTTCAACATTTTCATCGCACGGTCGCGGTTCGCATGCTGGCTGCGTTCCGTCTGACAAGCGACCACCGTGCCTGTCGGCACATGCGTGATGCGAACGGCCGACTCGGTTTTGTTGACGTGCTGCCCGCCCGCGCCGGATGAACGATAGACGTCCGTTTTCAGGTCGGCGGGATTGATGGCGATATCGATGTCGTCATCCACTTCGGGTGACACGAAGATCGACGCGAATGAAGTGTGTCTGCGATTGTCCGAATCGAACGGCGACTTGCGCACCAAACGATGCACGCCGATTTCCGTCTTCAGCCATCCATAGGCGTATTCGCCTTCGACGCGGAATGTCGCGCTCTTGATACCGGCAACCTCGCCCGCCGATACTTCGAGCAATTCGGTCTTCCATCCTTTGTTTTCGCTCCAGCGCAGATACATGCGCAAGAGGATTTCCGCCCAGTCCTGCGCTTCGGTTCCGCCGGCGCCGGCTTGCACGTCGACGAATGCGTTGTGCGAATCCATCTTGCCGGAAAACATGCGCTGGAATTCCAGCGTCTCGACTTTGCGCGCCAACGAATCGATGTCGTTCGAAACCGCTTGCGCCGTTCCTTCGTCGGATTCGGCCGCGGCCAATTGCAGCAATTCGCCGGCGCCGCTCAAGCCTTCGTCGAGCGTGCGGATACCGTTGACGATCTTGTCGAGCATTGCGCGCTCTTTTCCCAGCTGCTGCGCGCGTTCGGGCTTGTCCCAGATATTCGGATTTTCGAGTTCGCGGCTTACTTCTTCGAGCCGCTCGCGTTTGACGTCGTAGTCAAAGATACCCCCGAAGCGACGCGACGCGCGCCGCCAGATCGGCAATTCGGAACTGGATGGGATTGATTTCGATCATGGTCTGGCAGAGGGACAAAATACGGTGGCGCAGCATAGCAAATACCGCGCTGCGTTTGCGCGTCGAGTTCGGTCATTTTCGTCTCGGTCAGACGGCTTCGACATGCCGGAGCAGCAGTCGCAGCTTGCTCGTTCCGTTCCATTCGTTGACGTCCAGCGAATAGGCGGCGCGAAACCGGTTTGGCGGCGCTGAACCCGTGTAGCATTTGAACATCACTGCCTCGAGCGGCGTGGGAACTCCGTCGCACCGCAAATTGAATCGCAGATGGGTCTCGCCCATCACGCGCCAACTATCGACGGCGAAGGTTCCGTCGAACACCGGTTCGGGAAACGCCTGGCCCCACGGTCCGCCGGCGCGTAGCTGCTCTGCCAAATCGAGTTTGAAATCGTCTCGGCACAATTCGCCGTCGCTCAACACGATTGCATCAAACAACTCGGGCGCGATGCGTTCGCGGGCGACGTCACCGAACAAACGCGCGAGCGTTTCCAGATCGTCGCGATGAATGGTCATGCCAGCCGCCATCGCATGGCCGCCGAAGCGATGCAGCAGTCCGGGTTGCCGCGCGTCTATTTCCGCCAATGCGTCGCGCAGATGAAAACCGGCGATCGATCGGCCGGAAGCCTTCACTTCGCCATCGTCCGCCGGTGCGCACGCGATGACCGGACGATGCAGTTTATCTTTCAGCCGCGAGGCGACGAGGCCGACGATGCCGTGATGCCAGTCCGCATCGAACAGCACGATGCCGCACGGCAATGCGCCGCCCTCCCGTAACATCCATGCGTCGACGGCCGCCTCCGCCTGCTCCACCATTGCCGTCTGCATGTCTCGGCGTTCGTTGTTGATCGACGACAGCGTTTCGGCCAAGTGCCGCGCTCGCGATGCGTCGTCGGTCAGCAGGCATTCGATGCCGATGCGCATGTCTTCGAGCCGGCCCGCCGCATTGATGCGCGGTGCTACGGCAAATCCAAAATCGCTCGCGACGGCGCGCCGCACATCGCGCTTGGCGCAATCGAGCAGCGCAGCGATGCCTGCGCATGCGCGGCCTGCACGCACGCGGCGCAAACCGGCATTGACGAGAATGCGATTGTTGTGATCCAGAGGAACGAGATCGGCGACGGTACCCAATGCAACGAGATCGAGCAGCGCCGGCAAATCCGGTTCCGACCGCTCGGCGAACCATCCGCTGTCGCGCAATCGTGCACGCAGCGCGAGCAGCAGATAAAACATCACGCCGACACCCGCAAGACACTTGCTCGGAAACGCATCGCCTTGAACATTCGGATTGACGATCGCGTCGGCGTCCGGCAACTCCGCCGACGGTAAATGATGGTCCGTCACGATCACGCGTATCCCGCGCGCTAGCGCTGCGCGCACACCCGCGTGAGCGACGATGCCGTTGTCGACGGTGATGAGAACATCCGGCGCGAGCGGCGCCAGCTCGTCGACGATGGCCGCGCTCAATCCGTATCCGTGCGTGAATCGATTCGGCACGGCATAGTCGACACGACCGGCGCCGAGCATGCGCAATCCACGCACGGCGACAGCGGTACCTGTTGCGCCGTCCGCGTCGAAATCGCCGACGATGACAATGCGGCGGTCATTGCGGATGGCTTCCTCGAGAAGCTCGCACGCACGTCCGATGCCGCCCAGAAGGTCCGGCCGCAACAAGGATGTCAGGCGATGTTCGACATCACCAGAACGCGTAATGCCACGCGCGGCGTAAATGCGGCGGAGCACGGGGTGCATGGAATCGGGCCAGTCGCCAGAAATGTCCCCGACAGGCCGGCGTTCGATACGCATCGGTTTCATTTCGCGGGCACCGCCCGAATACGACGCCACCATCGCCACCGATGCGACGATTTATATATATATCGACTGCCGTCGTTCGACACGAGTCCAACGTGCCGGACTATCCCGCGCCGCAATGCTTCCTGCACGTTGGATAGATAAGCGTCTATTTGTTGCGACGGATTTTCGCCGGCATCGAACAAGACTTCATCGCCGGATTTGATATTTCCGGCATCGAACGATGCATCGGTCGCCACGCGTCCGGCGAGTTTCGCCAGCGCCATCACTTCGTCGTCGTCGGATACCACACGAGAAAATCGCGTGCGTACCCACTCCGGCAACGTGCCGGCTCCCCAAAACCAGACGCTGTTCGCCGGCGCTTTTCCTTCGTGCACGCGCCGCGCGTTGACCGGATGGTTGTGCAGGATCACCTGCGCTTCGTTGAGCAGGTGCCGCCATTGCCGTTCGTTGTCGCCGGATGGGAGATGACGCGCCAGATCGTCTCCCACCACGAGCGACGGAGGCGCGAAAACGGGCAACCTCGACTCTTTCGGACAACGCAACTGCCACCGCCCGGACGGCGACACATCCAAAGGGAATCCCACGTCGCCGAACAGCGGCTGCAACGATTTCGCCATTGCGCTGCTTTCGTCGGGCATCAAACCCATTGAACCGCAGGCGAGCATGCGCACCGTTACCGCATCCGCGATGACGTAGGCGGGATCGGCGTTCAGCCATAGCGCAGCGGATGCGTCGCCGGATTCGATGCTGCGCGACAATGCCGCGTGCGGAAATGAGCTGCCGAGAAATTTGAAACACTCGCGCAAGGCGATTTCGCGTCCCGCTTGCGAACTCGCCAGTTCATCGCCGCGCGACAGCCATTGCGGCAACGGCGATGCACCGGACATACCGATACGCCGCAACTCCGGCAGCAGCAGTGTCAGCGAAGCCACGGAGCGCTGCGGCTACTGGTAACGGACCGACACGATCTCGTAGTGCCGCAGCCCGTTCGGCGCCTGGAACTCGACGTTGTCGCCCTCGATCTTTCCGATCAACGCGCGCGCCAGAGGCGAGGTCACGGAAATCAGCCGCTGCTTGATGTCGGCTTCGAGCTCGCCGACGATCTGATACGTGATGTCGTCGCCGTTGTCTTCGTCGGTCAGTTCCACGGTGGCGCCGAAAACAACTTTCCCGTTCGGCGACAGACGGCTCACGTCGATCATTTCCGAATTGCTGAGCGCCGCCTCCAGTTCCTTGATGCGGCCCTCGACGAAACTTTGCTGCTCGCGCGCGGCGTGATATTCGGCGTTCTCTTTCAGATCGCCGTGCGCGCGCGCCTCGGCGATCGCGGCGATGATGCGCGGGCGCTCGATACTTTTCAGCCGTTCCACTTCCGAGCGCAAGCGCTCGGCGCCCTTCGATGTCATCGGGGCACGTTTCATGCGGTCAATTCCTTGTGCAATTCCTGCAGGCTGTTCACGGCGCCGCCGCTGCGGAAATCCAGCGAATGCAGCAGCGCGCGCGCACCGGCAATGGTAGTCGAATACGTGATGCGGTGTTGCAATGCTTCGCGCCGGATCGAAAACGAATCGGCGATCGCCTGCTTGCCTTCCGTGGTGTTGACGATGAACACGATCTCGCCGTTCTTGATCAAGTCGACGACGTGCGGCCGGCCTTCGAGCACCTTGTTGATGCGTTCGCACACGATGCCCTGTTCCGTGAGATAAGCGCAGGTTCCCGATGTTGCGACGATGCTGAAACCGCGCGCGATCAAGTCTTTCGCGACGGGCATCAGACGCGCTTTATCCGGATCGCGCACCGAGATGAACGCCTTGCCCGCCCGTGGCGGCAGAATATTGGCGGCTTCATGCGCGCGCGCGAATGCGGCGCCGAAACTGCGGCCCACGCCCATCACTTCGCCGGTGGAACGCATTTCCGGTCCGAGGATCGGATCGACGTTCTGGAATTTCAAAAACGGAAAAATCGCTTCCTTCACCGAATAATATTTCGGGATCACTTCGTGCGTCGCTTTCTGCTGCACCAGCGACTGCCCGACCATGCAGCGCGCCGCGATCTTCGCCAGCGGCACGCCCGTCGCTTTCGACACGAACGGCACCGTGCGCGATGCGCGCGGATTCACTTCGAGGATAAAAATCGTTTCGCCTTGCACCGCGAACTGCGTGTTCATCAATCCGATGACATTCAGCGCGCGCGCCATTTGCGTAACTTGCACGCGCAACTGATCCTGGATTTTCTTCGGCAGTGAATACGGCGGCAGCGAACACGACGAATCGCCGGAATGCACGCCTGCTTCCTCGATATGTTCCATGATGCCGCCGATAAGAACGTTGCCTTGGCTGTCGGCGATGATGTCGACGTCGACTTCGACGGCGTTGTCGAGAAAACGGTCGAGCAACACCGGCGAATCGTTCGACACGCGCACCGCTTCGGTGATGTAGCGCCGCAAATCCGCATCCGAATGCACGACTTCCATCGCACGGCCGCCGAGCACGTAACTCGGACGCACGACGAGCGGATAACCGATCTCGCGCGCGAGCGCCAAGGCTTCGTCGGGATTGCGCGCGGTGCGATTGGGCGGCTGCGTGAGTTCAAGTTTCTCGATGAGCTTCTGGAAGCGCTCGCGGTCTTCGGCCAGATCGATGCTGTCCGGACTCGTGCCGATCACCGGCGCGCCGTTCGCTTCGAGCGCGCGCGCCAATTTCAGCGGCGTCTGTCCGCCGTATTGAACGATCACGCCCTTCGGTTTTTCTTTCGCGATGATTTCGAGCACGTCTTCGAGCGTGAGCGGCTCGAAATACAGACGATCCGATGTGTCGTAATCCGTCGACACGGTTTCCGGATTGCAGTTGACCATGATGGTCTCAAACCCGTCCTCGCGCATCGCCAGCGCGGCGTGCACGCAGCAATAATCGAATTCGATACCCTGCCCTATTCGATTCGGTCCGCCGCCCAGCACCATGATCTTGTCGCGCGTACTCGGCTCGGCTTCGCACTCTTCTTCGTACGTCGAATACAGATACGCCGTCGTCGTTGCGAACTCAGCCGCGCAGGAATCGACGCGCTTGTAAACGGGATGCACACCGAACGCATGGCGCAATTTCCGTACGGCATTTTCATCGGTGCCGACGAGCGCCGC
>DATAVJ010000144.1:0-6960 GCA_036267795.1 Rudaea sp. | reverse complement strand
CGTGCGCGGCGTTTGCGCGGTCGGCACGGCGCGCGCATCCGCGCTCGTCATCGCGACGAAAATGCACAGCACGCTGGCAGACAATCCGGTCCGCATAGTTCTCCCCTCCCGTCACGCGATGATGCCAGAAAATCCGCGCGGCTACGGTAGAATCCGTGCGATGCCGATCGCCTCGCGTCCGCTGCGTCTGCTTATCGTCGCTTTACTCGCGCTTGTCGTTGCCGGGCTGTTGTGGGTCTTATTCGGCGTGGTGCGCAGCGGCGTGGCGCTCTGGAACGAGTTGCGCGATTTCCCGCCGTGGCTACAGATCGGCGTCGGCGCGGCCGTCGTCATCGTCATCATCGCCGCGATTGTTTTTGCGCGACGCATTCTGCGTCCAGGCCGCCGCAAGAAAACTCCTGCTGCCGCGCCGACGCGCGCGGAAGTGGATCTGCGCCTGATCGCGCTGCGTGACCGCAACGCGGAAACCACGGCGCTGCAATCCGAACTGGAGGAACTCGACCGGCGCGCGCGCAGCGAAGAACTATATGTCGCCGTATTCGGCGAAATCAGCGCCGGCAAATCGAGTCTCATTCGCGCGTTGACGAACGATACCGATGCGCAAATCGATGTCATCGGCGGCACCACGCGCGCGGTTGCCCATTACCGCGGAACACTCGATGGCGCAGCGTTGACGCTCGCCGACGTTCCGGGTTCGCATGAAGTCGGCGGCGCGGCGCGCGAACAGCTGGCGCGCGACGAAGCGCTGCGGGCGCATGTCGTCCTGTACGTCTGCGCAGGCGACCTGACGCGCGATCAGGATTTTGAATTGCGCTGGCTGCGCGGCTTCGGAAAACCGCTCGTCCTCGCACTTAATAAGGTCGACCAATTCAACGATACCGAACGAACGGCGCTCGAAAACGCGCTGAAATCCCGCTATGCGCCGTTGAGCGATGCGCAAATCGTGGTAAGTGCGGGCGGTACGGAACGATTCGAACGCCGCTTGCCGGACGGGCGGCGCGAATCCGTCGAACGCGAACGAATGCCGGATGTCGGCGCACTGCGACGCGTGTTGGCGTCGTTCGTCGTGGCCGGCGCACAATCACTGGAGCCGTCGCGCGAAGCAGCGGTGCTGACATCCGTGAATCAACGCGCCGATGCGTTGGAATCAGCTTCACAAGAACGCGATGCCGAAGCGATTGTCGCAAAGTATACAAAGCGTGCCGTCATCGGCGCGCTCGCCGCTGTCGTACCCGGAAGCGATATCGTCATCCAGGGCGTTTTGGCGACGGCGCTCATCCGTGAACTGGCGAAACTTTACGACGTCGCCGTCCGCGATGTGGATATCGACGCGTTTCTCGGTCAAGTGAAACTAACCGTTCGCACCAGCGCGTCGATCGTTCTCGCCATTGCGGGAAATGCGCTGAAGGCCTTTCCCGGATTGGGCACGCTCGGCGGCGGCGTTCTGCATGCCATCGCGTACGGATTGATATTCGATAGCTTGGGACGTGCCGTCGCGAAAACGTTTCGTGAACAGCGATCGCTCGATAGCTCGACCGCACAGGCGGCGTTGTCGGATTTTCTCGCCACGGCAAGCACGGAGCGTATGCGGCAGATCGCGCGTTATGCGCTGGACGCGGACAAGTGACGTTTCGTAAGGAAATTTTTTTACGAACGTGGCGGTCTTCTCGACACGACATCAATCGTGCAACGGGATTCGCCATGACGACACGAATCATATTCGTCACTTTAGTAAGCTGCATCGCAGTCACTTCGACACATGCCGCCGATTTCAAATTCGACCTCGTCCACACGCAGGTTTTTTTCTCGGCCAGCCATCTTGGCTACTCGCATTCGACCGGACACCTTGCCGTGAAAAGCGGTTTCTTTACTTTTGACGATCGCGACTGGAGCAAATCGAAAATCGATGCGACGATCGACATCGCGTCGCTCGATATGGGCAACGCAGGCTGGAGCGACAAATTGAAGTCGTCATACTTCGATGCCTCGACGTATCCGACCGCGCATTACGTGAGCAAATCCGTGGAAAAGAACGGCGACAAAACCGGTATAGTCCATGGCACATTGACGCTGCTCGGAAGGACGTCGCCTGTCGACTTGCAGGTCACGTTCAATCGCGCGGGAGCGGACGGGTATACGATGCACTACATCGCCGGCTTTTCCGCGAACGCGACGTTGAAGCGATCGGCCTTCGGCATGACGCGCAGCGACAAGGACATCGGCGACGACGTGACGATTCACATGGAAGTGGAAGGCATCCGCGACGGCGATGCGCAGAAAGAGTCGAACGCACCGGAGCATCACTGATGCTGAAAAGCGACCGCGATCACTGGGGCAGCCTCGCCAAATTCTTTCACTGGACGATCGTGCTGCTGATTCTCGCGCAGGGCACCGTCGGGCTGATCATGGTTGGTCTGCCGAAGCGGCCGAATGTTATACCTGTATACAATTTTCACAAATCGGTGGGCCTGACGATTCTCGCGCTGGCAGTGTTGCGCCTGATCTGGCGATTATTCGACCGGCGCCCGGAAGAACCGGCATCGATGCCGCGCGCGCAAGTCATCGCTGCAAAATCGTGGCATGCGTTGTTGTACGTGCTTATTTTTCTCGTGCCGTTGTCCGGATGGTGGATGGATTCCGTCAGCGCGCTGCGGCCGCTGTACTGGTTCGGTCTTTTCCAAGTGCCGCCGCTCGGCGGGCCGGACCCGACGCATCCCGATCTGAAAAATATTGCGGCCGGGTTTCACGTATTCCTGTTCTGGACGCTGGTCGTCGTCGCCGCAGGACACGCCGTTGCCGCGCTGTATCATCAGTTCGCCGTGCGCGACGGCGTGCTCGCGCGCATGTGGCCGGCGGCGTTGCAACGCAAGCGGTCGCCCCCATCGTCTGTATCGCTCGAGGCCACTTTTGTACCGCCCACATTGCCGGAGGTTTCCGATGCACCCACTCCCACGAATCCTGTCGTTGCCGATCCTGTGCGGTCTGCTCCCGCTAAGCGCGATGGCGCGTGACTGGCAAGTCGACGCCGCGAAAAGTTCGATCACGTTCAAGGACACATATCAGAACGGTCCGTTCGACGGAAAATTCGACAAGTTCACCGCCGCCATCAGCATAGACGATGCCGATGTGTCGAAGGACAAATTCGACGTGACCGTCGATGTCGCGAGCGTCGACACGAAAAGTTCCGAGCGCGACGACACGCTGAAGACGCCGGATTTTTTCGATCCCGCGAAATACCCGCAGGCACATTTCGTCACGCAATCGTTCGGCAAAGGCGCGGACGGCGGACTGGAAGCCAAAGGCACGCTGACGATCCGCGATCAGACCAAACCGGTGACATTGAAAGTGAAATTTGTACCGGCCGGCGACAACGCGACGCTCGATGTCGACACCGTTTTGAATCGCATGGATTTCGGACTCGGCACGAGCAGCGACTGGGTGGATGTCGGCAAGGACGTCGCGGTTCACGGGCATCTGGCGCTGACCGGCAAATAAATCGATGACGGATTGGTGGACGCGGTTGCGCGCGCGCATCGGTGGCGTTGCCGCGCCACGCAAGGTGCCGAATGCGCAATCGCACGTCACTCAGACAAGCGAAGCGCTGCGTTCACTGCTCGACGATAAAAGTATACCGGATACCGTTCGCGGCGAATTGCGCGACGATTTCAGCCAGATCGAATCGCTGCTCGACAAACTGGCTGCAGGCGAATTGCACATCGCGGTGTTCGGCTGCGTCAGCGTCGGCAAGTCGGCGCTCGGTAACGCGTTGCTCGGCCGCGAGGCGTTCATCACCGGCGTGTTGCACGGCACGACGCAAAAACGCGATGCGCAACGTTGGCAGGAAGTAGCCGGACAAGGTTTGCATCTCATCGACACGCCCGGCATCAACGAATTGTCCGGCGAAGAACGCGAGCGGCTCGCGTTCGATGTCGCGGCGATCAGCGACCTGGTGATTTTCGTCGTGGACGGCGACATGACGCAAACGGAAATCGCCGCGTTGTCGACGTTGTCGAAAACGCAACGGCCGCTGCTCGTCGCGCTCAACAAATCCGACCGCTACACGGACGACGAACGCGAGCGCTTGCTTGCGCGTCTGCGCGAGCACGCGACCGGATTAGTTCGCCCCGATGACGTGATCGCCTGCGCGGCGAATCCGGCAGACAAGCGCGTGGTCGCTGTCGGTACCGATGGAAAAGAATCGGAAACTCGTGTTGCTCAGAAGCCTGACGTCACCGACCTCGCGGCGCATCTGCGCGCGATTGCCGAACGCGAAGGAAAAACGCTCGCTGCGCTCAACGCCGGATTGTTCGCCGGCGAATTGTCGGACCGCATCGCCGTGCGCGTCGCGGCCGGGCGGCGTGAGCTGGCCGATCGCGTCATCCGAAATTACTGTCTGGCGAAAGGCATCGCCGTCGCGCTCAATCCGATTCCCGTGGCGGATTTGCTCGCGGCCGCCTCGCTCGACGTGGCGCTGGTGCTGCATTTGGCAAAAGTATACGGACAGCCGCTCACGCGGGCGGAAGCCGGCATGCTCATCGGCACGATCTGCGCGCAACTCGCGGCGCTGATGGGCGCGATCTGGGGCGTGCATCTGGTATCGAGCGCGCTCAAAGGCGTGAGCGTGGGACTGTCGACCGTCGTCACCGCCGGCGCGCAGGGTGCGCTCGCTTGGTATGCGACGGAAATCGTCGGCCGCGCCGCCGAACATTATTTGCTGCACGGCAAATCGTGGGGCGAGCAAGGCGCCAAGCGCGCCGTGGCGGATATTGTGGCGAGTCTCGATCGCGATTCGATTCTGCGCGAGGCACGCAGTGCGATCATGGCACGATTGCGAGGTGCGGAAGCCAAGTGATATGCTGCATTGCAAATGCAACGCAACTCGCCACTCAAGAACGCATCCATTCCGCCACTCCGTGTCGACCGTGCCCTGCGCCGCGCCGCCGAACGCGCATTGCGAGACGGTGAAACCCTGTCTAGCTTCGTCGAGAAATCGCTGCGCGAGAACATCGCACGGCGGGAGACGCAGCAGCAATTCATCGCCCGCGGCCTGACCGGGCAAGCCGAAGCCCGCCGCAGCGGCAGCTATTTTTCGGCGAACGCGGTGCTTCGCAGTTTGAAAGGAACACTGACCTCCGCGCGAAGGTTAGCAGCGAAACGACGTTGAACTACCGCGTCCGCTTCACCGCAGCGGCTCGCGAGGACCTGCGCCGTCTCTTCGAATTTCTCGCCGAGAACGACCTGGTGGCTGCCGAACGCGCGTACGACGTCATCGAAAAGGCGTTCGATCTGCTCGCCGTACTTCCTTTCACCTGCCGAAAGGCGATCGACGGCGACTCGCCGTTCCTCCGCGAACTCATCATTTCGTTCGGATCCGGCGGATATGTCGCTCTTTTCGAAATCGAGGACCGGCAGACGGTAACTGTGCTCGCCGTCCGCCATCAACGCGAGGACGATTACCACTGAGCAACGAGCAGGTGTCGTTGCCCACGATGTGCAGTGCTCATTGACGCGCAAGTGAGACGCAGTGGACACGTTCGCACATTCCCACTGTCATCCGTCAGAAGACGCATCCGGTGAATTCTGCGACCATGCGTTTTACTGTCTTGGGAACACAAAGCATGCACACCGCTTCTTCCATTCGCCGCGATGTCGGCCCCTTCGCGTTGATGCTTACCGGCCTGGGTTCGATCATCGGGTCCGGCTGGCTGTTCGGCGCATGGCGTGCCGCGGGGATTGCCGGTCCCGACGCGATCTGGGCGTGGGTGATCGGCGCCGTCGTCATCAGCACGATCGCGCTGACGTACGCGGAACTCGGCGCGATGTTTCCGGAATCCGGCGGCATGGTGCGCTACAGCCACTATTCGCACGGTTCGCTGGTGGGATTTATCGGCGCGTGGGCGAACTGGATTGCCATCGTCTCGGTGATTCCCGTCGAAGCGGAAGCATCGGTTCAGTACATGGCGTCGTGGCCGTGGCAGTGGGCGCACGATTTATATGTGCACGCGGCGGATGGGCACGGCGAACTCACCCCACCCGGTTTATCCATCGCCGGGGTTTTGGTGATTGTATACTTTTTACTTAATTTCTGGAGCGTGAAATTGTTCGCGCATTCGAACAGTGCGATCACCGTGTTCAAACTCGTCGTGCCGGCGCTGACCGCGGTCGCGCTCATCGCCAGCGGATTCCACGCTGAGAATTTCAGTGTCGGCATCAACGGCGGCCCGCACGTCGTGGATTTCGCGGCGGTGCTCACGGCGGTGGCGACGGCGGGAATCGTTTTCAGCTTCAACGGTTTTCAAAGTCCGGTGAATCTCGCGGGCGAAGCGCGCAATCCCGGACGCAGCGTTCCGTTGGCAATCTTCGGCGCGATTGCATTAGCCACCGTCGTCTATCTGTTGTTGCAGATGGCTTACCTCGGCTCCGTACCGCCGGACCTGCTTGCGAAAGCGGGCTGGCACGGCATCGATTTCCGCTCGCCGTTCGCAGAACTGGCCTTGATCGTGAATCTGAATTGGCTGGCGATGCTGCTTTATGCCGACGCGTTCATCAGCCCGAGTGGAACAGGCATCACGTATACCGCCACGACGGCGCGCATGTTGTTCGGCATGCAGAGAAACGGCACGATGCCCGCCGCGTTCGGCAAGGTGAATCCGGCGTACGGCGTGCCGCGCAATGCGATGTGGTTGAATCTGGCGGTGGGTTTCCTATTCCTGTTTTCCTTTCGCGGATGGGGCACGCTCGCGGCGGTTATTTCCGTGGCGACCATCATTTCGTACCTCACCGGACCCATCAGCGCGATGACGTTGCGCCGCACCGCGCCCGGGATGCATCGGCCGCTGCGCATGCCGGGCCTTCCGATTTTCGCGTGTCTGGCATTTATTTTTTCGACCGAATTGCTTTACTGGGCGAAATGGCCGCTCACCGGTGAAATCATTTTGCTGATGGTGGTCGCGCTGCCGA
>DATAVJ010000143.1:0-25025 GCA_036267795.1 Rudaea sp. | reverse complement strand
CCGACATCGCCGTTGGTATCCGGCGGCCATCCTGCACCGGCTTCACCGCCCGTCAGCGATGTCGTGAAACCCAGTCCCGCGAAATTGTGCGTGGGCTGCGGCATCGGCGCGGCGAGCTCGACCGGCGCGGGTTGCTCTGGCGCGCTCGTCGCCGGTGGCGATTTATGGCTCGGCGGCTCTTCGTATTCGTTCCAGATATGGAGGAAGCGCGGCGCGGCGGGCGGCAAGTTCCTTACATCGCCGTTGAATTCCGACGGCGTGATGCGCGTGCTCGTCAACGGAACGGTTTGGATGGGCGAGGCGTGGGCGGCGTCCGCTGCCGCTTTCTCGGCGCGCGTTATCGGCACGACAACCGCGCCGCCATCACCATCGTCTTCGGCGCGGACCGCCGTCGACGTGCACAGAACGACAAACAGCATGGCCAGCACCGTGGCCAGCACAGGCGGAATTCTCACGAACATGGTGTCCCCAATGGCTTGATAAATCGGAAGGATGAATAAGCTCGGTCTACAGACCGACACTCTATTACCCGCGCACCGGCGGATCAAGTTTCGTGCGGTCCGCAATCTTCTGCGAAGACGTCTTTACCGTCGTGGAAAAAAACCGCGGCCGAAGCCGCGGGATTCGAACTGAATAAACGGCCCGCCGCCGGGTGCAGCGGGCCCTCTCGTTACTGACACGCCTCGAAGCCGTTGGCGAACAGGACATCGGCATCGATTGCAACATTAGCCGAGAACGCGTTGTTTGCCGTCTGCGAATCCGGCGAACTCGCCGTCACGTTCGCCGCGAGTGCGAACGGATCGCTGCCGGTATACGGCGAGGACACGCACACTGTCGTCGTTATCGTTTTCGTCGCGCCGGGTTCGAGGCTGCCGAACGCACACGGGAATGTTCCGCTGCAGTCGCCGCTGTTCGCAACGAAGCCCAGTCCGGACGGCAAGGTGTTGCTGACCGACACGTCCGATGCCGCGCTGGTTCCGTTGTTCGTCACCGTCGTCGTGAACGTGAACGATGTACCGGGATCGACGGAGACCGGCACCGTTTCCGTGACGCTCACGTCCGCCGACACGGAAACTGTCGTGTCGACGGTGGCGCTGTTGTTGGCGGGATTCGGATCGCTTCCGGCGCTAGCCACGGTCACCGTATTGGAAAGTGTGCCGCTGCCAAAGTCAGGCGATATCTTGAAGGTCGCCGTAATGGTTTTGCTTTCTCCGACATTGATGGTCGCGAACTGACACGGGAACGCGGTGACGCAATCGCCGCTATTGGATACGAAGGTGAGTCCGGCTGGCGCAGGATCGTCGACGACGACATTGCTCGCAGACGTGGGACTCCCCGCGCTCACGGTGATGGTGTACGACACCGTGTCGCCGGCATTTGCCGTCGCCGGTCCGCTCGCCGCGATAGACACATCGGACGCACCCAGTTGCGAATTCGGCAACGGCCACACCCACGCGCCGCGCGCGCGCGTGAACGCAGCAAGCGTCGTGAAGCCGCGATCGACGACGAGTTCCCACACCATGACGTGCGGCAATCCTTCGAAGCGATGCCATGTCGGCACGGCGTCGTTGATGTTGTCGGTGTAGTACAAACCCCAGTCGGTGCCGACGAAAACCTGCGCCGGCAGATTGGGATTCGGCATCACTTGTTGCGCGGGGATGTCCGGCAGATTGCCGGTTTTGTCTTCCCACGTGAACGTGGCGCAGTTCGCCGTGCACGTGACGCGGAAGACGTGTCCGGGAATCGACGGCGGATCGCCCGGGTTCGGCGGAATATCCTGGTCGGCGACGTTGGCGTTGAATCCGCCCACGGCTGCATAGGCGACCAAGTTCGTGGTCGGGTCAAAACGTACGCCCTGAATCGGTCGATTGGGCAATACCGTGTTGCCGCCAGTGACGTTTACCGCATTCGCGCAGTTTGCGTCGATTCCCGGTGTCACGCAATTGGCGGTCGCCGCTCCGCCGAGTCCGAAGACAATCTGCACGTTGCCGTCATTCGTGCCGACGATCGCCGTACCCGGATCGCTGAACGAATACGCGACATAGTTGATGTACGAACGCAGGTCGCCGTTGGCGAATAGCAAATCGTTCTTCGTGAGATTGACCGTGCGCGCCTTCCAGGAACTGCGCAACGTGCTACTCGACGCGACAGTGGCTTGTGTGGTTTCCCACAATCGCGTCGTGCCCGCGATCATGTGATTGCATCCGTTCGTGGTATCGCAACCGCTGCCGACGATGCCGGTATCGCCCCATTTGTAGATGTCGTACGACATGCCGAAGATCGAGGAGACGGGATCGCCGCCCCACGTGCCGCCGGTGTTGGCGGACGCCGTAGCGAATCCGGTCACGCCGCCCGTCGTGCTTCGCGCGAGCGAGCCGTTTTGACTGGAGTTGAACCAGATTTGATTGAATACCGGTTCGATCTTGGTCACCGTGCCATCGCCGGAGCAGTTGGAATCCCACAAAACGGGACCCGTCGGCGTGCCGGCGAATGCGGCTCGCGAGCAACCGTTGTCCTGCGCGCCCGCACCGATCGCCGGCGTGGCGGACGTCGCGAAACCGCTGGTGATATCGCCGAAATAGAATTCGATACTGCTGATCGAATCATTCATCGCGATGAAGTTCATGTTGTTCTTTGCGTTGCTCGCCGTGACGGACGAGTCGGCATTGTTGGTGTAATAAACGCCGCCGTCGGAACCCACCAGCATTTGCGTGGAATCGTTGCCGACGTACGCGCGTGCGTGATCGTCCACGTGCACCGCCTGGCCTACGTTGCCGGTGCTGCCATGATTGCCGTACCCGCAGGTCACGTCGAAAAAGGATGCGGCACCGTTTTGCGAAACGGTCAGATCGATCGTGCTCATGAACACGCGGTCGGGATTGTTCGGATCGACGGTAAGGCCCGCGTCGTACCACATCTGCGCGCCGCCGTTGTTGGAATTGCCTTCGCAACCCATCGTGCTGACCGGACCCGTTGTCATCGTCCAGTGATCGCCGCCATCGTCGGTGCGATAAATGCTGTTGATCGCGCGCGTGCCGGTATCCTGTGCTTCCGCGTACATCCGTAGCGGATTGCTCGGCGCGTAGGCGATTTCGATGCGGCCCAGCAACGTATCTCCCGCAACGCCGTCCCCGGTACCGGTCGGCCAGCCGGAATTGAGCAGCGTCCAGTTCGTCACGTCCGGGCAACCCGACGCCGGCATCGACGGCATTCGATAGACGCCGTTCGCGCCCTGATTGCCGAGATCGGGCTGAGTCGGCGTAGCGATGCCGCGCGTGCCTACGACGGCATACAGGCGCGTCGTGCCGTCGCCATTGTCGATCGGCAACAGGCCCGTGATGTCCTGACGTTGCGGCGTCGCGCCCGCCGTGTATTGATTGGTATAGCACGGGCCCGACCACGAATTGCCCGCGTCGTACGAAAAGTACAAACCGGTTTTCGTGCCGGCGATGACGGTGTTGGAATTATTCGGATCGATGCGAATCTTGCCGATCGCTTGATATTGCGGGAACGATCCCGCCGCCGGGGCGTAGAACGGCGTGAACACCTCCGCGCCGAGCAAGGTCCATGTCTCGCCCTGATCGGTGCTCTTCAACACGCCCGCCGCGCCGAACGAGAATGAACCGTAGTTGAGATCTCCCGTCGCGCCGTAGACCACGTTGTGGTTGTTCGGATCGATCGTCACGTCGGATATCGACATGCTCGCGATTTCCGGGAAATCGGTTTTCACGTCCCATGTCGTGTTCGCCGAACAACAGTTCACGGTTTTCCAAATGCCGCCGCCATCGGTGCCGGCGTAGGCGACGATGTTGCCGGGTTCCGTCAATACCGGATCGACCGCGATCCAGTTCACGCGCCCGGAGACGTGGTTGAAACTCTGCTGAGTATTGTTTTCAGGCTGCGGTCCGAGATTGATGAAGTGATCGGCATCCAGCGTGAGCGGCGAATTGAGTTGTTGCGCCTTCTGCGGCGAGTAGGTGCGCAGCCCGGCGGGGGTGGCGACGGAGATGGCACGTTCTTTCTGTGCGGCCTTCACCAAACCGAGGGGATCGATATGCGCTTTCGTCGAAGCGACACCGGCACGAATCGCCCAGTAGTCGCCGTCCGGCGGACCGACATCGTTATCGTGCCCGATCTCGAGCAGCATGCCGGAGTTGTACAACGTGATTCCAACCGCAGCGGCGCCAAAGGCGACTGCCGCGCCGAAAAGCCAAGAGAGTTTACGCATCGGATATTCCCTTCAATCGGTGAACGCACACAGCTCGAGGCCGCGAACGTCAAAGCACAACCCGAGATTCCGCAGCGGACATCGCCGCTTCGGAACCCAAAACATTACGGCCTGCAGGCGTCAAAACCATCCGCGAACAACATGTCCGAATTGGCGGTGACGTTGAAAACCTGGCTCGTTGCCGCCGTCAATCCCGTGCCGGATGCCTGTATCTGCAAGTTACTGGCGACCGTGTAGAAATCGAACGCACTCGCGGGCGCCGCGAACGTCGCCAGACCGCCCGACGCGGTTTGCGACCCAACAGCGACGCTGCCGCCACAGACCGAGATGCTCAACGACACGACAGTAGAGCTGTCCGACGTGATGCGATTACCCGAGCCATCCTCGATCTCCACGGATATTGCTCCGAGAGGCGTTCCTTGTTCCACGTCGGCCGGCTGTGTGACGAAAGCGAGTTTCGATTCGGTTCCCGTCGTGACATCGAACGCCGTGCTCGTCACCGACTTGCCGCCCGCGCTTGCTTGCAATGTGTAGCCGCTGCCGACTTTCATCAGCGTCACGCTGAATGTCGCCGCTCCGGCGTTGGCCGTCGCCGAGCTGCCGGCGTACGAATCGCTGCCTGGATTTGCGCCCAGCACCAGCGCAACGGACGTGCTGTTGTCACCGGTCAACACGTTGCTGAACTGATCCTGCAACTGAACAGTGACCGGGAACGCACTGCCGGCCGTCGTTGTCGCCGGTGGTTCCATTGAGAAAGCCAGTTTCGACAACGCGCCGGACGAGACGACGAACGGATTGCTCGTCACGCTCGGAAGGCCGCTCGACGCCGCAGTCAACGTGTAAGTGCCGGCCGTATGAATCGACAGCGCGTTGAACGTGGCGACCCCCGCACTGTCGTTGACAGCGCCGCCGCCGAACAATGTCGTCGTTGGTCCGCTTGCGATCGTCAATGTGACGACCGTGACGCTCGTCGTCAGCGCATTGCCGTTTGCGTCGAACACGCGAATCGTAACCGCCGGAGTCATTATGGCGCCGGCTACGACGTCCGTCGGCTGCTGCACGATTTGCAGCGATGCGGCCGCACCCGGAATGATGTTGAACGCATTGCTCGTCGCGGATGTCACGCCGGCATTGGCGTCGCTCGCGACCAGCGTGTAGCCGGTGCCGACCTTGTTCAACGACAAGCCAAGACCCGTGAACGTCGCCACGCCGGCCACAGCGTTCGTCGTGGTGGTTCCGCTCAGCGTCGATCCACCGGGATTGTTGCCGATAACGACGGTGACCGCCGACGTATCGGACGTGACGACATTGCCTCCGGCATCCTGCACCTGCACCACCAGATTGATCGCCGCACCCGACGCTACGTTCGCGTTGTTGTTCGGCTGCGTGGTGAAGGCAAGCTTTGCGGCCGGTCCGAGCGCGATGTTGAACGGCAAACTCGTCGCCGACGCGAGGCCGGTGCTGCTCGCAACGAGCGTATATCCCAAACCGACTTTGTTGATCGATGCCGCCGCGAATGTCGCGACACCGTTGACCGCCGCAACGGCCGTGCCGCCGGAGAGAACCGTACCCGTACCGCCGGCATTCGTGCCGATCACCAGGGCAACGGACGCGTTGCTCGACGTAACGACATTGCCGAACGAGTCTTCGATCGCTACCGTGATCGCCGGCGTTATCGGCTGAGCCGCGCTCGTGTTTGAAGGCTGTTGGCTGTAAACCAGTTTGCTTGCCGCACCTGCGGAGATGACGAATGACGTACTCGTCGCCGGAGTCAGAACACCGCTGGTCGCCGACAGCGTATAGGTGCCCGCCGTACTGAATACCAGGTTCGAGAACGTGGCCGTACCGCCAATCACGGTCACTGGACCGCCGCCGCTGGTGAGCGTGCCGGGTCCGCTCGCGACCGACAACGCGACTTGCGAACTGTTGTCGGTCGTCACCGGATTTCCGAACCCGTCCAGGATGCGAACGGTAACTGCCGGACTCATGGTTGCGCCGGCGGCGGCGTTCGTCGGTTCCTGATCGAACTCAAGACTCGTCGGCGACAGCGACAAATCGGTGTAGCACACACTGACGTCGCTCAGCGTGGGCGTAACAGAAGTGTCCGATGTCGTCAGGTAGGCGCGATATTTCAGATAACGGTCGCCGTTGAATTGCGACAGCGTGGGTCCGCTCGTCGTGAAGAACGTCGACGCCGTGCCGTCTGGACCGACGAAATTGAAGGGCCCGAATATCGAACCGCTACCGGCCACCTGGAACAGCAACGAGGTGTTGGCGGGTGTCGCCGACGTCCATGCCAGATTGAGCCACGACGACGCAAAACCCAATGCCGCGTTGGAGTCTTTGGGCGAAGAAATGAAATCGCCGGAATTCGAGTAGGTGCGTGGGATGCTTATGTAGGTATGGAAATCCAGACTGGTCGCCGCGCCCGCCGGGAAACCCCACAAGCCACCGCTGTTGACGGAGGTGACTCTGCGTCCGCCGGTATATGGATTTCCGGTGCTTACCGTGTATGCATACACGCCTGTTACGCGCGCCGCATTGGAACGAAAAACCAGTGCGTATTGCGTACCGGCCGTGATGGCCAGAGGAGGACTGAAAGTCACCGCGTGATAGCCGCCGGCGCCGCCATCGTTGAAGCCGGGAATCGTCGCTACCGCGAGATCGGCTCCGGTCGGCAAACCTGTGCTGCCGCTGCCGCTCGATGCACGAACCGAAAGCGTAATGTCCGGATTAGCTCCGCTGCAGGCGCTGCAGAAAAGCAGCACGTCGGCACCGCTCATCTGGCCCGTGATGCCGGCGGTAAACGTCTGGCCAGCCCAGCTTGTGTTCGAGAAGCCAAAACCGCTGCCGGCCGTTTGCTCTTCTTTTTGGTCGGTGAGGATCGTCTTCGATGTGAGAATGAGATCGCCCGGCGACGAGGTGTCGTCGAGATTGGTCAGTGCGCCTGCGCCGAAATCCGCTTGCGTCGTGTCGATGAAGCAGCCGTTGGTCGGCGCCAATGCGAGCACAAAGTTTTCGGTTGTCGTTCCGCCATCGCTGACCACGACAGAATTGATGGTGCTCGACGCATAACCCGGTTCGCTCGCCGTGATTTGCGGATACGTACCGGCTGGAAGACCGGTGAAGCTATAGCTGCCGGAAGGATCGGTCGTTGTAATTCTGCTGCCGAGCGCGACCGTCGCACCGCTTAATGGCGCGCCGCCCGCCGCGGCCACCACTGTTCCGGATACCGAACCGCCGACACCGACAGGCGTGCACGACGGATACGAAAAAGAACCGATGCGAGTCAAATCGTTCAGCGAATTCGGACTGCTGTAATACTCGTTGACGTACCAGAACGTACAGCCATCGGGATCAAGCGTCATGGCGCTGTAATCGCCCCAGCGGGCGCAGGCCCCGGTGCCACAGTTTCCGGACTGGGAAGCGGTACCGTCCCACAGTACCTGCTCCGTCTGGCTGAACGTGTTGACCGGATCTCCCGCAAGGCGACCCGCATATCTGATCTGCGGATTTGTTGTCGCGTTCGCCTTCGAGTATCCCAGCGCCACATCCCCGTTTCTGTCAACGGCAATGCTCGGCGTCCAGCGGTAGAACGTATTTGCGGCATCCGGATCCCAGTTCGCGGACTGCACATCGGCCGCCGCGACGGTGCCGCCCGAGACGTTTAGCTGGTACCAGCGCGGCACATTCGAACCGGTTGTGGTTCTGCGCACTCCGTGCGTATCCCAGAGCGATTCCACGCCACCGATATTCGTATATTGGTTCTGCATCATCGCCCGGATCTGGAGAGGATCGAGTCCATTGGCGGGCGTCGGTATGTTCGGGTAAGACGCAGCGTTCGCCCAGCTGCTGCTGGCCAGCGGTGTGCCGGCAAGTTCGAATGTCGACAACGACGTGTTCGTCCAATCCACATGGAACGCGTACACGTTTTGCGCGTTCAAGAATTCTTCCAACGATACAAAGTAGTTCGGCGTACCCGTCGGCGGCGTACCGGTCTGCAAACGCGCGTTTGACGGCAGTAGGGTGAAGTCGCCCGCGTCGGGCGTGTTGAACATCACCACTTCGACAGTGGCGGCTCCCGAATACATTTGCGCTTTGTTGTAGGCCCACACACGCGTACCGACGAAACCGCTGCCGCCCGTGCCCGGTCCGAACAAATTGGCCGATTGATAAATGCCATCCGGCCAAATACCGAATTTTGGATAATCCGGAAAGTTGTCGCTGGTTTCAAACGAATAGAAGTTCCAGCCGCCCGTCACCGGATCGCCCGACTTCGAAACGGCGAAACACTGGAACACGTTCGACGTAACAACGCCGCTCCCATTGATGGTGAAAGCGAAGTCGGTGATTACCCAGCGATCCTCGAAGGTGTCGTACACGACGACCGGATCGCCGAAATTATCGGTATCGCACAGATTGCCGAAGGTTCCTTGACTCATCAGCGAGTCGAATGTGAACGCCGCGACTTGGGCTCCGTTCGATTTCGCATAAATACCGATCGCCGTGTTGACGGTCTCGATGTAGTAATTCGGGCCGACATCGCCATTCGGATCGGGCGGGTGTCCCGCTCCCCACGTGGCGAAATCCAGACCGTCGAAAGTGACATTTGGCGCTGGCGCAGGCGCGCTGCGTACCGGCGACAGCGAATGGCCCGGAACCTGTTCGATCGCCGACGGCGTACCTTCGGTTCCCGGCAACAACGTCGGGTTGCCTTCCGGTTCGTCGAGTTCGGGACGTTCGTGTTTTTTCGGCGCCACATAGGGCAAATGGCGCAAGTCGATATTGGTGCTATGCGCTTTGTGCAGCACGTTGATGACCGGCGCATCGGCACTGTACTGAATCGGTCCGGACGTCGTCAGCGGCGGCGCGTCTTGCGCGGCGGCGGCAAGAAAAACGGACGACAACAACAATCCGGCAAGTGCTGATTTCATGAGGTTCGTTCCCCTAAAAAATTTGCTGCGAAAAATCGAGCGCGAACAATGCGCGCCGTATCGAAATCGGATGGGTCAAAATAATTGCGGCGTTGAAATCGGATGTCCGGAGCGCGCCACGCGCAAAGAAGCCGCGATCAACAGAGGGCTTGTTGATTGCACTGAAGTGATATGCGTGATCTGACACAGTGTGCCGCCCCGGCCCCCAAGAAACGCACTAAAGACGCATCGCAACTACGTCTTAAGGCGTATATCGGATAGTGCCAAAGGTGTAACCCATAAAGCAAGCTGCGCCGAGACAGCCGCGGAGCATTTACATTCCTGAGAACGCAGGCGTTGCAGTAACTACCGAGATGGAGGTCAGTGCGCCTTGAAGCCCGCTTTCCACGCATACACCGCTGCTTGCGTACGATCGGCCACACCGAGTTTCGCCAGGACGTTGCTGACGTGCGTCTTGACCGTTTTCTCGGCGATGTTGAGTTGCCCGGCGATGTGCAAATTGCTCAAGCCATCGGCCATGAGTCTCAACACTTCGCGCTCGCGTTGGCTGAGCGATTCGAGCATCTCCGTGCCCGGTGCGACGGCACCGCGACGCAATGCATTCATCAAGTATCCCGCGATACGCGGATGCAACGTCGCTTCGCTTTTGGCTGCTTTGCGCAATGCGTCGGCGAGACCGTCGCCATCGATGTCTTTCAGCAAACACGACAACGCGCCGGCCTGAATCGCGGCCACGATTTGCTGCGCGTCTTCGAACGACGTAAGCAAAACCACCTGCGTCGTCGGACTGGCCGCCCGGATGTCGCGCGTGGCGGAAATGCCGCCGCCGGGCATGACCATGTCGACCAGCGCCACTTGCGGTTTTTGTTTGTCGCAAATGGCTACGGCGCTCGCGGCGTCGTCAGCTTCGCCGACGATGGCGATATCGGCATGCGTTTCGAGAAACGCACGGATGCCCTGGCGAACGAGAATGTGATCGTCGGCAATGACGACGCTGATCGGTGCGGAACTCACGTCGACCTCGCTTCAGTATCCGAGAATGATACGCCGACCCGCGTGCCGTCGGCGCCGCTTTCGAATTCGAAACGGCCGTGCGGGAGCGATTCGGCGCGCTGTCGCATGTTTCGCAAACCCATTCCGGCCGACGCGTCGCCGGATGCGCCGCTGCCATCGTCGTCGATGCGCAACGTTAGACGCTCATCATCCTGCCGGAAATCTACCGTCACCTTCGTCGCGCCACTGTGGCGCAGCACGTTCGCCAACGCTTCATCGGTGACGCGCAACAAAGCCTCCTCGATTGATGGAGACAACGATGACGTTTCGACGATCTCCAGATTCAAGCGAACGCCGCTCACCTGCGCCCACTCCATCGCACGGGTGCGCAATCGTGTTGCGAAGGACAAGCCCGCGTCCGTGCGGAGTTCTTCGAGGATCAGCACCAGCTCCTGCTGTATCTGCTGGCTCAATCGTTCCGCCTGGATCACACGTTCGACCGCAGGATGCGCACCGAACTGCCGGCGTATCGTGGCCAGTTGCAGGTTCAGCGCGAACGCTTTCTGTTTCACCGTGTCGTGGAGATCGCGCGCCAACCGTTGCCGCTCGGCGACCGCCGCGAGTTGGGAACGGGAACGCAGCAAATCCTTCAGTTCCAGCGCCATGCGATCGAGCAGGCCCGACAATCGGCCGAGTTCGTCGCCCGAGCGATCGTCGATGCGATTGGTGAAATCGCCGCGGCTCCACGCCGATGCTGCGCGCGCGACACGGTTGAGCCGTCGCGTGACCCACGTCGCCAGGAAAAATGACGACGCGATACCGAACACGATCAAATATCCCAGCACGATCGGCCATTCCAGACTCAAATCGAGAAGAAAGCGCCGCCACGGAACAGGCAGACGCAATTCGACGAATAGATAGCCGCGCACATTTCCATCGACACGCACCGGCGCCAGCAGACGACGAATGCGATAAGGACTCTCCTCGCCGGCGAGTTCGGTCAATGCAGCTACGCCGATCGATCCACTCGCATCAGGATGCGGCAACCCCGGTTTCCAATCGGCACTTTCCGGCGCTTCGGCCAGGATGCGGCCGTCCGGCGCCAATATCGCAGCGACGAGCGGATCAGCGGCCAGTTCGTTGAGGACGAACGACTCTTCTTCGACCAATCCATTGTGCGGTCGTTGCAGACGCAAGACCCAGGCTTGCGTCCACGCCGCAAGTCCTTTTTTCTCGTCGGCCGCAACGCTCGGCCACGACGTCGCGAGATCATCTGCGGCGCTCTGCGCTGCGCGGCGCAGCGACCCGTTATCGACGCCGCGCATGAATCCGTCGAATTCGAAAATCAAAATTCCCGATTCGACCATCACAAGGCAAGGCAACGACAACAAGACGTAGAACAACGCGAGTTTGAAGATCAGTCCGCGAAGTTGCGGGCGCAGCGGTTTCATGCGGGCCTACGGCGAAAGATCGGATGCCAAGCATACCGGCATCCGATCATGCGCATGCCGATCAGAATTCGTACGAGAAACCCGCGTAATACGTGCGTCCCAGGGCCGGCTCGATGCCGTTGCCGAAGACGCGGTTGTAGTACTTCTTGTCGTCGATGTTGGACACGCCGCCGAGCAGGCGCACTTGCGGCAGCACCCAGTAGTCGCCGGAGAAATCCCACACCGTGTATTGCGGCGTCTTGGCCGGGATGAAGTTGTCGGCTGGCGGATTGCTGCCCGTCGGCGCATTGGCAGGCTGGTCGGAATCCTGCCAGTATTGGCTGGCCACTGAGTTCACCGACAACGCAAGTTTCAGCTTCTTGTCCTCGCGGTAAACCACGCCGGCGCGCGCGAGATAATTCGGCGAGAACGCCGGCCGGTTGCCGACTTTCACCGCCGGGTTGGACGTAGCGGTGAATTCCGCATTCAGCAACTGCAGGTTGAGGAATACCGACAGATGCTGGCTCGTGTGCGGATCGCGCGCGGCGAGGAAGTCGTAGTCGATCTCGCCCTCGAAGCCGCGGTGACGGGTGTCGCCCGTATTCACGTCGATGGTTTCGTTGAGCGGATCGCCGGGTATCACTTGCGATTCGATGCGATCCTTAACGTTTACCTGAAACACGCTGGCGTCGTAGAACAGCCCGGGCAACGGCGTGCCGTGCACGCCTAATTCGTACGTCAGCACGTGCGTCGGCGTCGGGTCGTTGCCGCCGTCCGGCGCGAGGCTGCCGGTCGGCGATTCGATGTCGAAATAGCGTACGGGGCGCCAGCCCTGCGACACATTGAAATAGCTTTCATTGCCGCTTCCGAAATCATTGCCGAGTCCGAGTCCGAGCAGCGGCACGGTGTGGTCCACCGAGCGGTCGACGAGCGGGATCACATTCTGTGGCGCGTTGCGCACGTGCACGCTTTCGTCGATGTCGACGCTCTCGCGCTCGAACCGCACCGACGGCACGAGATGCCACCCGCCCTCGAAGCGGAACACGTTTTCCGCGAAGAGCGCGCCGTAATCGGTGGAGCGCGCCTGGTTCGCCTTGATGCAGTTGATCGACGTCGTCTTGGCACACACGACATCGAAACGGCTTGCCTCATCGTTCGGATCGACGTAGATGTTCGCGTTGTTCCACTGCCGCACCGGCGCGTCGGAGGTGTAGTAGACGAATCCCGCCGTCAACGCATTGCCGCGGCCCCAATGATCGACGATGCGTGAGTCCACGCCCGTGAAGCGGAAGGCGGCATCCTGGACGATGGTGAGGCTCGGAAACGACGGCGTCGCGACGTCCGCGATGGCGCCTGCCGCGCGCGTCACCTGATCCTGATAGCCGCGCCACACTTTGGTTTCCCATTGCATGTTGCTGCTCAAGCTGGTCTTGTTCGACGCCTCCAATACGTAGCGATTCACGAAATCCTTGTTGTACGGCGTCGGCGTGAAGTCTTCGTCGCGCACGAAAATCGGATAGCCGTAGCGGCCCGGATCGCCGCCGGCGAATTCGTAGCCGTGAAAATCCAGCGCCCAGTAGCTGATGTCGCTGGAATGCCAGCCGACGTGCGCGTCGGCGCCCTTGAGGATCGATCCGGCGTTGTCACGCTGGCTGTCGTCGGTGCGATAGTGCGCATCGACGAGGTAGTCCCAATCGCCGACGGTGCCGTCGATGCGATTGAAGGTGCCCGATAATCCGTTCTTGCCGATCACGTTTTCGCTGTAGCCTTCGAATTCGCGGTTCGGGTCGGGTTTGCGGCTGATGAAATTCACCACCGGTCCCGGCTCCGGTCCGTACAGCAGCGACGATCCGCCGCGGATCAGTTGCACCTGTGAAATCGTCTGCGGCAGCGGCAGGACATACAACGTCGGGAAACCGATCCAGTCGCCTTCCAGCGGAATGCCGTCCTGCATGACGGACACGAATTCGGATTCCTGCGGATTGCCGATGCCGCGGTAGCTCAAATTGAACTGACTTCCGGTCTGCTGCTCGGACAGATACAAGCCCGGCGTTTGCGCGAAGAGGTCGCGCAGGTTGTTGTCGATCACCGTCGGGATGTTGTCCAGTTTGGTAATCGACGTTTTCTTGGTGACGGTGATCATCTCGCCGTCCACCTCTTTCATGATGTGCTCGAGCTTGGGCCGCGTGTCGTCACGTGAAGCGCGATCGCGGACATTGATCTGTTCGAGCGTTTGCGACGGCGGCGGCGCGTCCTGCGCGCGCAGCGGCAGCGAAATTAAACCGAGCGTGATTGCGGTCCCCACGACCCATTTAGTGATACCCATGTACTTTCCCCAGTCGGACGTCCCCGTAGCGGGGAAAAGCAATTTATGACAACTGGAGAATTACCGCGATGGACCTACAGATGTAGGTCCGACGACTTAGTGTGAGCCAAGAAAGACTTCGGCGCGGGCTTGCATACACCCAACGCGACGCTTGCTGTTCTCACACGTTTCGGAAAGAAAAAAAGGGCGCCGAGGCGCCCTTTTTCGTTTGTCAGCCGAGCCTCATAGGCCTTCGAAGCCATCGGCGAAGATCACATCGTTGACGGTAAGTTGAATCGTCGCGCTAGCCGTACGCGACTGGTCGTCGGTAATCGTCACCGGCAATGTCTTGTCGCCAAGCGCGACATCGCCAGGAATCCTCGTGGCGAAGGTGTATACGCCGTCGTTGGCATTTTGATCACCGTGCGTGCCGTCGTCGAAGAACTGCTGCGTCGAACTGCCTCCGATCGAACTCAGATCGACCGTGACGGTGATACCCGTGCTCGCGGGATTGATCGCTGGCGTCACGGATACCATCAGCAGCGCTACCGTCCCATCCGCCGCTACCGCACTCGGCGCTGCCACGCCGGTGCCGGACAAAGTGCCCGACGCAATCACGGTGAACGCGATGCTCGTCGCCGCCGTGCGGCCTTGCACGTCCGTAATCGTCACAGGGATGGACTTCGTTCCAGGCGTTACGGAAGCGCCGACGTTGGCGTTGAATCCGAACGTGCCGTCACCGTTGTCGGTGAACGTTACGGGGCTGGCGCCGCCGATGCTGCTCAGATCTGCAGTCACGACGACACCGGTGCTCGCCGGATTCGTACCGAGCGTCACTGTGACGCTGAGCTGCGTGGAACTGCCCGGGATACCGGAATTGGGCGTGGCGGTACCCACAGCGGAAAGCGCTCCGGGCACGAAGACCATAACCGAGGCCGTCGCCGCATTGCCGGGCGAAGCCTCATTGGACGTCACGTTGCTGGTGACGTTGGTCTGCACACCCACTTGGACCGCGGTCACGATGATGCTGAATGTGCATGAATCCGACGCGTTCACGGTGGCGCCGCTCAGGCTGATCGACGTGCTACCCGCAACAGCCGTTACCGAACCGCCGGAAGATTGGCAATCTCCCGCGCCGGAACTCAGCCCGTTCGGAGTAGCGATGACGAGACCCGCCGGCAACGTGTCGGTGAATCCTACACCGGTCAGAGGCATCGAGGCGAACGGATTTCCTACGGTGAATTGCAAGGTGGTCGATGCACCGAGCGGCAATGTCGAGACGTCGAACGATTCCGCAAGAGTCGGTCCGAGAACCACAACACTTGCCGTCGTCGAGTTGCCGGAGCCGCCGCCATCCGCCGTGACAACACTGGTGGTATTGACCTGTTCGCCGAGCGTTACGCCTTTAACGTCGACATGAACCGAGCACTGGCCTGAACTGGCGATCGAGCCCCCGGACAAGGTTATCGAGCCCGCGCCTGCATCGACGACAACGGAACCGCCGCACGTATTGCCGAGGTTGTTCGGACTGGCCACGGCAAGACCCGGCGGCAGCGTATCGGTGAACGCAACGCCGGTCATCGGGCCCACGTTCGGATTGCTGATCGTGAACGATAGTGTGCTCGTGGATCCGATCGCAATCGTCGACGGCGTGAACGCGCTAGTGATCGACGGCGCGGTACACGACGACGTTATCGTCTGCGTATTCGACGTCGGCGCCGTGTAATTCGGATCATTCAACGTGGCGGTGATCGTGTGACTGCCGGGCGACACTTGCACTTGGGTCTGAGCGGTAAAGAGTCCGAATCCACCCACGACGGTCGTGATTGCCGTCGGGCCGGCCGGGATCGGAACCGAGTCGACCGAAAACGTGATCGTTCCGGTTGGAGGTGTCGCTGAATTCAGCGTTCCAAGCGTAGCTTCCAGCGAAAACTGCTGTGAGCATGTTCCGCTTCCCAGCACCGTCAAAGATATCATTGTCGCGGCTGGGTTGAACGTCTGAGCGAATACCGGCGACGTACTGGCGTTGAATGTTGCATTCCCGCCGTAAACGGCCGTGATCGGGTGGACGCCAGCCGGCAAATTCGCCGTCGCAGCCGGGCGGAAAGTTGCCGTATGCGCAGCACCGACGGTGCCGGTCCCGAGCAAAACTTGGGCTCCGCTGAAGCTGTCGTAGAAACGGACCGTACCTGACGTTACCGTCGTCGGTGTCATGGTCGCTGTGAAGGTGGGACGCCCGCCTAGCGCGGCCGGATTGGCATTCGAGGTCACCGCAACGCTGGTCGCCGTCCCGGCCTGCACCGTTACAGTAACCGCCGCCGGTGTCACCGAGCTGTAGTTGTTGTCGCCGGGCCAGCTTGCGACGATCGAGTTAGCACCTGCGATGGTGATTCCCGTCGTCGAGAGCGTGGCGATGCCGCCGAAAGTGCTGGTCGCACTCAGCGCCGCTGTGCCGACTACGGTCGATGTCGTGCTATCCGTGAAAGTCACCGTTCCGGTCGGACTCAACGTGCCCGGTCCTGCTCCGGAAAGACCGGACAATGTGAATGTCAGGAATACCGAATCGCCGCTGCTAATGTTGGTGGAACCCGACGCCAACGTGCCGATGAGCGTCGCCGGGGTGATCGTTACTGTCACCGGCGCGACGTTGCCAGCGTTGAACGTCGAATCGCCCGAGTACGAGGCGCCCAAAAGATGCGTGCCCGCGATCAACGGCGGGGAATCCTGGAAGGTATATCCGCTGATACACGAACTCGCGGGAATCGCGCCAGACAAGAAATGCCCGACGCCATTCGCGTTCAATGTCGTCGTTTTCAACGGACTGCCGCCGTCGGTGAGCGACACGGTTCCCGTCGGCACACCTTGTCCCGAATTGCCTGCGACGCTGACGTCCGTCCAGACGTACGAGCCGTAGGTAAACGTCGTCGCCGACGTCTCGGCGCATGTCGCGCCGTTGAATGCGTTCGTTGCTATCGTCACCGTTGTGTCTTCGGTACCGACGGTTACCTGCGTCGGCAGAGACGTGCTGGAAGCGAATATGCCATCGCCGCCGTAACGCGCGGTGACGGTGTAAGTGCCAGCCGGCAAGTTGGTGATATCGACCGTGTAGTTGCCGTCGACGTCGAGCGTCGCCAGCGGAACGTTGTTGAGAAATCCACCGTTGTTCGGGTCCATTGGATCGCCCAAGCCGCCGCTGGATACGAGGAACGCTACTTGCCCCGTCGGCACTCCGCCGCCCGCTCCCGGCGCAACGGTTCCACTGGCCGTTACAGCCTGGCCATGATTGATGCCACTGGTCTGCGACAAGTCGAGCGTCGTCGTCGTACTGTTGAACGTGACCGACGACCACAAGGTGGCCAGCATGTTCGCGTTCGGCGAACCGAGGCCCGTTGCCAAATCGTAGCCTGCTCCTGCGCTCCACCCGATCTTGTTTGCTGTGGTACACGCCGAATTGGCACAGATCAGCGTATTACCCGTCGCAACGTCGCGGAATGCACAGTTCGGGTCGAGCGTGCTGCTGTTGGATGCGCAATTCAGACCCGCCAGATGCTGCGCGTTGGCTAATGAGTAGTAGACGTAATTGGGTTGTCCTTGTCGACCGCCGTTGAACTGATCGATTAGCGCCTGCACACCGGCCATCGTCGGCGCAGCGACCGACGTGCCTCCGACAATGCCGGCGTTGACGATCGTTCCCGTTGAAGAGAGTTGGCAAATTCCTTCGCTGCAGTAGAGCGTGCCGTCGTGTTGCGCGGCCGCGGCCATCGAGACGTCAGGCAAATAGCGGTGCGGTCCGGGAACGAACGGTACGGCGGGGGTGCTGAAAGCGCCCGTGCCCGTATATGCCGGATCCGTTGCCGGCACACCGAAGCCCTGCTGCCACGACGGCGTCGCGATGTACGCGCTGATGCCGCCGCTGCCCGACCATAGATCGGCTGCCCCTACTGCCCCGCTGCCCTTGGCTTCGTTCCACGGCGTTTCCGGAATATATCCGAGCGCCGACGTGAACGGCGGCGACTGCGTTGCCGTTGTTCCCCACCACGGACCGCCCGTCGTGTCCGCAAATATCGTACCGCCGACCGCGACGTTGTACGGCGAGGAGGCGAGCGCACTCACCGCGTAGCCGAAGCTCGCAAACGTGCTGCTTGCACTGTCGCAACCGGCCGGACCATTATCGCCCGACGACACGAAAACCGACTGGCCTTGCGCAGCGGCTTGCGCCCAAAGATTGACATAGAAAGAATCGGCCACCTGAGAAAAATTCGCCTCGCATTGGCCATAGCTTTCGCTGATGACGTCGGTGAGGTTGTTCTGCACTGCATACATCGCAGACAGATCTACACCGTCCGTGACCAACGTCGCGCGCGACGTGATGAATTTCACCGTCGCTCCCGGGGCAGCGCCGCCCGACACTTCGACATCGAGGTCCGACTCGCCGTCGTCGCCGGGAACCACGCCCGGATCCTCGCCCACGACGACGAAGACGGGATCGTTGTTCTTGAGCTGGAAAAACTCGCGATAAATCTGCACGTCGGCAAGCGCGATATCGGTGCGGCCGATGACGCCGATGGTAACGCCGGTTCCATCGTTGCCGGCAGTCAGCAGCGGCGCCGTGTTGTAAATCATGGCAAAGTCGCCGGCGCCAACGAAATGAGTTGTGCCGTTGGTGTAGTCCGGTACGCTGAACGGCGCTTGGGCTTGATCCACCCAGGAGGCTTTACCGGTAAACGAACCGGCTGTTGACGACAACGTGTGGACATTCTTCATGTTGCTCGTCTTGAAGAAGTCGTTGAGCGTCGGCACGCCGGCGATCACGGGGCGCAACGCTTCCGGGACCGTGAGGTCGGTCGAATTGGATATATGGTTTTGACCGTCGATGCTGAACCGATGCATTTCGGTCTGGAACGCCGCTTCGACCTGGCCGGAGCTGCCGCTGAATTGGATGAAGCGTTTTCCCGGAGCAATTTGCTCGACAGTGAAACCTTGACTGGACAACCAGTCCGTCACTTGCCGGATGTCGGCGTCGGCGACGCCGAGCGCAGCGCCGAATTCGTCCGGCGTGATCCAGTGATGGAAGTTCGCGTGACCCGAATCGAGCTGCTGATCGATAAGCGTCATCAATGCGTGGTCTTGTTCCGGACTTGCCTGCAACACCATGATCATGTGATCGAACGGTGTGCCGGCGGTCAGCCTGCCGAGGTCGCGGCCATTCGCGATCATTGGCGGCGTTTGGCCACCGATGGCGCTGCGTTTGCTGTTATCGACAGTTTGGGTGACCCGAGCGGTGGGATGTATGTTGAGCGTCGGCGGGCTGATGAACTGCGCGCCGCCTGCGCTACCGGTAGGTGCCTTCACACCACTGGAAGGCGAAACAGAAGCGGCGAAAGCGAGACCGCACAGCAGCGTAAAAAAAACGGAGACTAACGTCGTGCGGAAAACTCGCGTCAAACGCGAGCCGCGAAATACCGTGAGCATGATGATTTTTCCCCTAGATATGCGTGCCAAACGACAAATTCGTCAGACAAATGTGGTGCCTCTAAATAGTGATCCCGCGGACGCGGTATTTGTCTTACGTTTTTGTAAAGGTTTGTAACATGCCTCTTTCGTGGGTTGCATCTAACCACTTCGAGGAGAGGTGTCTCAAGCGCGATTCGCGACAGCAATCTGGAAAGATTCGCCCATCTCGCCGGGCAATGTCAGCCGTTTGACTTCCTGCGCCAACCGATAGCGAACCCTTTCGTCGCCGGCAGTCTCGTAAGCGCCGTCGAATACGTCCTGAAGACCGTTGCCAATCAAAAATTGTGATTGTGGCATCAATTCCGCGACGCTAAATCCGGCCGACCGCGCCGCATCGCCGAGCGCGTCGAAATCGACCCAGGCGGTGATGTCCTGCAGACCCGTCAGAATCAGCGGATTGACGTGAACGCGATGGCGATAATGACAGCGCAACGTTCCTTCGCGTCGCGATGATGCGTAGTAGTCGTTACGTCGATGACCATAATCGATGAACCATGCGCTGCCGCGTCGGAACGTCTTGGTGATTTCTTCAATCCACGGCAAAAGCATCGTGCATATTTCGGAGCGGTACGGCTGAGGCAGCGATTTCCGCGCGTCGCCAAAAATGCGATCGACATCGCGCATCAACGTTGCATCCGCGGGAACAGTGCGCCAGGCGAAATCTCCGTTTTCGCCGACGCCGACGCATCGTTCGCGAACTTCGTTTTCGTTCAATTCGAACAAACGCACGGGCAACGCATCGACAACTTCGTTGGCAATCAATGCGCCGCTCCATGCGGATGCCGGCGGCGCATCGATCCACAATGCCAACTTTTCCAAATGTGGACAACGCAGCATGAGCGTTGCGCGCTGGCGATCACGCAAATCCGCGCTGCGTTCGAGCAATCGATAGCGATTCGGCAATGCGCCGAGCCGCTCCAGTTCCAAGAGCAATTCCGCCGCGAGCGCGCCGCTGCCCGAACCGAGTTCCAGGATTTCGGCGTCGCGCTCTCGCAGTGTCGGCGCGATCGCGCGCGCCAGACAGCGCGCGAAAACGAATCCAAGTTCGGGCGCGGTGACGAAATCGCCTTGCGCGCCGAATTTCATGGCTCCCGCGCTGTAATAACCCAGACCCGGCGCATACAGTGCCAATTCCATGTAGCGGTCGAACCGGATCGCGCCGCCCTTCGCGTGGATTTCGTCGCGAATCAGGGCGCAAAGGCGCTCGCTGTGCGCCTGCTCGTCCGCGCCGGGTTCGGGCAAATCGGTTCGCACGCTGGAAAAATCTCCTCAAATGGGCTGCAATCGGACTATGGCCAGCGAACTTCCCGTCATTCTGATCACCGGCGCGGCAAAACGCATCGGAGCGCAGATCGCACGCACGCTGCACCAGGCCGGCTACGATCTCGCCCTGCATTATCGCCATTCGCGCAACGAAATGGATGCGTTGCGTTCGGAACTGGAACCGCTGCGACCGGACAGCACCATCGCGATTCAGGGCGATCTCGCCGATGTCGCCGCGCTGCCCGGCATTGTGGAAAAGTGTACTTCCCGCTTCGGACGACTCGACGCCGTGGTGAACAACGCATCGGCTTTCTTTCCAACGCCGATCGGCGATGCGACACCGGAGCAATGGGACGAGCTTTTCGCGAGCAACGCACGCGCGCCGTTTTTCCTGGCGCAAGCGGCGGCATCCGTGCTGAAAAAGTCGTCGGGCTGCATCGTCAACATCGTCGATATTTATGCGCAGCAGCCGCTGGCGCGGTATCCGATTTACAGCATGGCGAAGGCGGCGCTGGAGATGATGACGAAATCGCTCGCGCGCGAACTGGCGCCGGAAATCCGGGTCAACGGCGTTGCGCCGGGCGCGATTCTTTGGCCGGATGCCGGCCAGGTATCCACGAATCAGGACGACCTCGTCGCGAAGACGCCGTTGCAACGAACCGGCTCGTCGGAAGAAATCGCGAAGGCCGTTTTGTTTCTGATCCGAGACGCGACGTTCACGACGGGACAAATCCTGAAAGTCGACGGCGGCCGCTCGCTCGCGATTTGAATTAGAGCGGCGCGATTTCTCCGCGCTCGCCTTCGGCAACACCGGTGCGCCAAAGATCGCCGATTGAACGTTGCAGGACTGGATGCACAGCGTCGGGCGCGATGTCGGCGAGCGGCTGCATGACGAACGTCTTCATCAATTCTTTTCGCGGAACGTCGAGATTGCCCGGTCCGCGAAAAATGTCGTCGCCGAAAAGCACGATGTCGATATCCAGCGTCCGATTCGAATATCGCGGCACGTCGCGACGACGACCGTGTCGGTCTTCCAGCGCGCGCAGCCAATCGTTCAGCGCGGATGCGCTCAACTCGGTGTCGATGCCAACGGCGAGATTGAGAAAATCCGGCCCTTCGAATCCCACGGCGGCGAAGCGATACGTCGGCGACACGTCGATATCGCCGAATTTTTCGCGCAATTCCGCAATCGCCGAACGCAAATTATTCTCCGAATCGACGTTCGAGCCGAGGCTCAGATAAACCCGCGTCATTGCGGCTTTTGCCCACGCTCTATGCGCACGCCGACGGCTTTTGAACCGGTTACCGCGCCCGGCTTGGAGAGTTTCAGGCGCAGCCACGAAACATCAAATTCCCGCATGACGATTTCCGCGCACCGCTCGGCCAATGTTTCCACAAGTTCAAAATGGGAATTTTCCACAAATGCAATCAGCCGTTTGCTGACGGCTTTGTAGTCGAGCGTGTCGTCGATCTTGTCGGTGGACGCCGGCCTGCGATTGTCGAACGCCATCTCCAGATCGATGGCGATGGTTTGGCGGATCTTGCGTTCCCAATCGTAAATCCCGATGACGGTTTCGATGTGCAAGTCTTCGATGAAAACGATATCCATTCAGGCCGGCTCCAACGCCGCGAGCGATTCGATATTCCAGCGCGGCGATACCTTGATGGCCGCGTCGTCATGCAATCCCGCGCGCAAGCGGAGTGCGCCCGCGAGCGCGATCATCGCGCCGTTATCGGTGCAGAATTCCAGGCGCGGAAAATATACGCGGAATCCGTCGGCCTTCGCCGTGTCGGCGAGTTTGGTGCGCAACGTACGGTTCGCACCGACGCCGCCCGCGATCACCAACCGCTTGTTGCCGGTCTGCGCGAGCGCGCGGCGGCATTTGATCAGCAACGTATCGACAATGGCCGTTTCGAAACCGCGAGCGATGTCGGCTTTGGCATCTTTTTCGTTGGCGTTCGCCTGATACGCGAGCAACACCTGCGTCTTCAATCCGCTGAAACTGAAATCCAATCCGGGACGATCCGTCATCGGCCGCGAAAACTTGAAACGCCCCTCGTGACCGGACTCGGCCAGCTTCGCCAACGCCGGGCCGCCGGGATACGGCAATCCCATCAGCTTGGCGGTTTTGTCGAAGGCTTCACCCGCGGCGTCGTCGAGTGTGTCGCCGAGCAGCCGGTAATCGCCGATGGCCGCGACTTCGATCAGCATCGAATGCCCGCCGGACACGAGCAGCGCCACGAACGGCGGTTGCGGAGGATCGTCTTCGAGCAGCGGCGCGAGCAGATGGCCTTCCATGTGATGGACGCCGATGGCCGGGATGTCGAGCGCCCACGCCAGCGAACGCGCGCATGAAGCGCCCACGAGCAGCGCGCCGATCAGGCCGGGGCCGGCCGTGTAGGCGACACCGCGCAAGTCGCGCGTCGACAAACCGGCGTTTTTCAGCGTCTCGCGGATCAGCGGCAGCAGCTTGCGAACGTGGTCGCGCGACGCCAGTTCCGGCACGACGCCGCCGTAGTCCGCATGCATCTTGATCTGGCTGTAAAGCGTATGCGCGAGCAGGCCGTGCTCAAGGCCGGAATGCGACGGATCGAACACGGCCACGCCGGTTTCATCGCACGAGGTCTCGATCCCCAGCACCGGCCCGGGATTTTTTCGGTAATCCTTTGCAATTTGCTCGTTTTGCACAGTAAAATACGCGGCTCGGCCAGGAAAACGGCCATAGTTTACAGCGGAGACATCATGCCCAACGTCAAAGTGCGCGAGAACGAGCCTTTCGAGTTCGCGCTGCGCCGTTTCAAGCGTACCTGCGAAAAGGCGGGCGTTCTGGCCGAAACCCGCAAGCGCGAGTTCTACGAAAAGCCGACGCAGGAACGCAAGCGCAAGGCCGCCGCGGCGGTGAAGCGCCATTTGCGCCGCGTCTCGCGCGACGTGACCAAGCGCCGCCGTTTGTACTGATCGGCGAAACCGCTACGCTATCAATGGCCGGTTGCGTCATGCGCAATCGGCCATTTTTGTTTCTGGAACCCAGTTTCTGAACCCTTCGAATAAGTGATGCCATGAGCCTGAAAACCCAACTCATCGACGACATGAAAACCGCCATGAAAGGCGGCGACAAGGATCGCCTCGGCGTAATACGTCTGATCAACGCAGGCATCAAGCAGCGCGAAGTCGACGAACGCATCATGCTCGATGACGCACAAGTACTCTCCGTGCTCGAAAAGATGCTCAAGCAGCGGCGCGATTCTGTATCGCAATTCGAAGCCGCCGGACGCATCGATTTGGCCGACAAGGAAAAATTCGAAATCGGCGTGATCCAGAACTACATGCCGGCGCAGATGACGCCCGAAGACGTGGATGCCGCCATCGCAGGAGCAATTGCCGAGTCCGGCGCGGCCGGCGCGAAGGACATGGGCAAGGTCATGGGTCTCGTCAAACCGAAAGTGGCCGGCCGCACGGATATGGGCAAGCTGTCGGAACTCGTGAAGGCGAAATTGGCGGCGATGGCCGGATAATTTGCCTCTTAATTGCCTGCAACGCGCCCGAAGGAACACGCTGATCGTCACCTGACATCAGATGCGCCGCAGTTCAGTTTCCGTTGCACGCGCCGGGACTAGCGTAGGCGTTCTAACAGGAGACGTGCCATGTCAGGGATGCTGGCTCTAGTTCCGCTCGTTGCGGCCATGACGGCCGCTTCCGCCAACGATGATTGGCCGAGCTACAACCGCGATCTCGCGTCGAACCGTTTTTCGCCGCTGACTGACATCGGCAAAGACAATGTCGGCAAACTCCAGCAAGTCTGCGCGTACGACACCGGCGATCAAACCAGCTTTCAAACCGGACCCATCGTCGTCGACGGCAAACTGTTCGCGACGACGCAATTCGACATCTTCGCGCTCGATCCGGCGACCTGCAAATTGATCTGGCGGCAGCACGAGGACTACAAGCCGGCCAGCCCGCTGCTGGTCAATCGCGGCGCGGCATATCTCGACGGCAAACTGTTTCGCGGCACACAGGATGGCCGCGTGATCGCGTATTCCGCGCAAGACGGCAAGAAACTTTGGGAAACGCGTATCGCCGATCCGGCGCAAAGCGAAACCGTGCCGGCCGCACCGATTGCAGCGAACGGACTCGTCTACGTCGGCAACGCCGGCGGCGACAACTTCGGCGTGAAGGGACGCATGTACGCCCTCGATGCGGCGAGCGGCAAAATCGTGTGGGAATTTTTCATGGTTCCGCGCGGCACCGATCGCAGTTACCTCAGCGACGGCACAAGTCCGGCTCCGCCCGAACAAAACACCTGGAAGAATCCGCCGGATGTGCCGATCACTGGCGGCGCAACATGGACCTCGTACAC
>DATAVJ010000142.1:0-8932 GCA_036267795.1 Rudaea sp. | reverse complement strand
TGGCCTGTCGCAAGCGTTCGTTGCTGCGGCTCAGCGCTTGCGTGCGTTCGTCGACGAGACGCTGCAAACGCTGTTGACTGCGCCGGTAATGGCGCGTGCGCAGCAGCAGCAGACCGAGGATTGCCGCGAAGGCCGCGCAGGCACCGACCACGCGCACCCAGGCGATTTCGAACCAGCGCGGTTCCAGCCGAAACGCAAGCGCGCCTTCGCCGCCAGCGCTGCCTTCCGGCTGGATCACGCGCACATGAAACCGGTAATCGCCCGGCGGCAGATTCGTGTAGTACGCCGCGCGGCGCGTGCCGGCGTCGATCCAGTTTTTATCGTAGCCTTCGAGTTGATAGCGGAAATGCAGGCCGTGCGGATCGCGGAAACTCAGGCCGGTATAGTCGATCTCCACGTCGCGATTGCTTCCACGCAACGTGAGCTCATCCTTCGCGGCAAGCCATTGTCCGTCATTGTGCACGCCTTCGACCACGACGGACGGCGGTTCGCTTTGCGCCATGATCGATTGCGTGTCGAGCCGCAACGCGCCGGAGATCGTCGGCAGCCAGATGCTCGAATTGTCGAGCGCGATGCGTGCGGAGGCGCCGCCGTTGCAGCAGCGCACGCGTTGGCTACCCGGCTCGCGGCCGCTTGCGCTCAGAATCATTTGCGCGTTCAACGTGTGCGCAGCGTCGTGTCCGGCACCCGGCAGCGATTCCATCGGCAGGCGATACACGCCGTCGATGCCGGACATGTATATCCAGCCGTTGATGACACGAAAACCCCATCCGTTGTCGCTGGGCAACCCGTCGGTTTTCGTGAGGACGGTCAATTTCTTGTCTTCAGCCAACAACCCGAATCCGGCGTCGAGCGTGGAGATGCCGAGCATGCCCGGACGCAGCGGCGCGATCGCGCTGATGAAACGGCCTTCGAACGGCAGGGCCCAGGTCGGCGTCTCGACGCTGTTGTCGCGCACTTCGCGCACGCCGGCTTCGGTGCCGACGAGCACGTCGTTCGGCGCCAGGGGATAGAGGGCTCGAACGCGCGAGCTGGTGCCGCCCGGCGGCGCGCCGACCAACGTGAGCGTGTCGCCGCTGTAGCGATACAAGCCGCCGGTGCTGCCGATCCAATAGTCATCGCCGCTCTGCACGATCGCATTGATCTGATACGCATCGAGAGGACGCAATCCGGCCGGACGTTGCAGTTTTTGATTTGCGTATATCGCAACGCCGCTGCGCGTGCCGATCCACAACCGGCCTTTTTCGTCGAAATACAATTCGTAGGCGGCCGGATTCGGCAGCGCTTTGCCCGCGATCAATTCGTGCGACCCGGATGCGTCGAGGACAACGACATTCGAATTGGTGCCGACGATTATTTTTCCGCGCGGATCGCGCGCTACGCTCCACACGAACGGATCGGAAAGTCCGTCGCGTTGCGAAAAGCGCCGCGCCCAGCCGTTCCACAGACGGAACAGGCTTTCGGTCTGGCTGCCGAGCCAGAGATTGCGCTCGCGATCCTCGTAAATCGCCAGCACCCACGAATCGCGCGTGAAATCGTCCGCGCCGATGCGTTCGACGTTCGCGTCGGGCCGCAACCGGAACAGCGTCGATGCCGTGCCGATCCACAAGTTGGAATCGCTGTCGCGATAAAGACTTTCGACACCGCCGCGATCGAGTTCTGCACCCAGTCCGGATGCAGCGATGCGGCCGTCGCTGAACTTCATCAGGCCGGCAGTCGTTCCCACCCAAAGCCCGTGGGCGTCGCCAACGAGATGCGTGACGCGCGCCGTGGCCGACGCCAGCGGCAGCGAATAGCGCTCGATGCCGTGCGTATCGATGCGGACCAGCGCGCCGACCACGCCGACCCACAACGTCGTTCCTTCGCGCAGCAGGCTGTAGCACTGTTCGCCTTCGAGCATCGCGGGAACGAGTTTGCTGCTTTCGTATCTCATCACGCCGAGGGATGTCGCGAAAAGCAGGCTGCCATCGCTCGAATCGGTGATCGCCTGGATAGCGGCGCTGTCCTGGCCGGCGTGCAGCAGCGCGAATTTTCCGTTCACGAAATGCAACGCGCCGTGCGGCGTGCCGAACCACACGTCGCCGTGATGGTCGGTGTAGGCGACGCTCGCGAGTGTCGTGTCGACGCCGGCGCTGTCGCGGTCGTACACCGTGAAACGCACGCCGTCGAAACGCGCGATGGCGCTTTGCGTTCCCACCCAGATGTAGCCAGTGCCGTCCTGCGTGATGCTCAGCGCGGAAATCTGCGGCAGGCCGCTTTCGATGTTCCAGTTGTCGCGCACGTAGTCCGGAAAGCGCGCCTGCGGATCGAGCGCGAAGGCGCGCGAGCACATCGCGACGCCAAGACAAAGCCACGAACAAAAGCATGCGGAAACCGAACGGGTTCGGTTGCGAGCGGTTACTTGCAAACGACGGTTCACGGCCTGATTTATACGCAATGCGCGGACGATATTGCGATAATAGCGGCTCCGCTGAGTCTGCATGTAAAGGTGTCCGGATTCCCGATGACCGGTTATAGCCACACTTCCGAACCTGTCGTGTTCGAACGCGACTGCGCCGCCGTGATGGTGCCGCAGGGCGAGGAGGTGACGCTGCCTGCCGGTCAGAACGGCTACATCACCCAGGCGCTGGGCGGTAGCTTTACGGTGTTCGTCGACGGCAATCTGTTCCGCATCCGCGGCGAAGATGCCGATGCGATCGGCAAAGAACCGCCGCAAGCGTTGGTCCTCGACGCCGAGGCGGACGACAGCGAAGTGGAAAAACTGGTCTGGCAGCAGTTGCGCACGTGCTACGACCCGGAAATTCCGATCAATGTCGTCGATCTCGGGCTTGTATACGATTGTACATTGGAAAAAATGGAAAACGATCGGAGACGGGTGAAGGTGCAGATGACGCTGACGGCGCCGGGATGCGGGATGGGCGACATTCTTGTCGACGATGTGCGCAGCAAGTTGGAATCGATTCCGACGGTGGCGGAGGCGGACGTGGAGTTGACGTTCGATCCGCCGTGGAATCAGGCGATGATGTCGGATGTGGCGAAGCTAGAAACGGGGATGCTCTAATCTTCTTCGCTCGTCATCTCTTGCTCGTCATTCCGGCGAAAGCCGGAATCCAGCTCCTTGCCTTTGACTCAAAACAACGGCCGCGCGAAATCGAAATCCGGCTGCGGTTGCGCACGAGAAAATGCAGACCCGCACCCATAATCGACCCCAAGCCGCAACAACAAATGCGCCCGCTGCATAGTGTCGATCTCCGGTGCAATTACCGCCGCCCCAGCCGAATGCGCCTTGCGCACCAGGGCAAGCAACGTGTCGCTGATCGATTTCGCACTTCCCAATTCAGCGACGAGAACCGGCGCAAGCCTCACGAAATCGACGTGGAAGTTTTTCAGCGCGTGCACGGCGGCCCAGTCGCGTCCGAAATCCACCAGGCAGAAGCGGATGCCGTGCTGATGCAGCGCCTTCAATTGTTCACTGCCGCGCGGTCCTGCGTCGATCAACGCGGAACAAGCGAGCTCCAGCGTCAAGCCGGTGCCGGATAACCGTCGATCTTTCAGTTCGCGTTCCAGCCACCAGTTGAACTCCGGTTCCAGTGCGCTCGCGACGGCTTGCGGAACGAACAGACGCAATTGGCGTCCGCGCTTGAGTTGTTCTTCGCGCACTTGCAACGAATGCTGCAGCAACCAGCGATCGAGCGTGGCGAGTTGGTTCGTCTCCGCCGCGGCCGGCGCGAGGTCAGCATAGGCGATCGACGTGCCGGGATGCTGTGTGCTTTTGACTTTGAAACCGAGCTCGTATTGCCCTGTGATCTTTCCGGTCAGCGGAACGATCGGCTGAAACTCGAACTGCGTCTGTTCCGGCGACAGCGGCCGGCTGAGCACCGCGCGCACCGCGAGCAGCGGATCGACGGGAAGCAGTGCGGCTTCCTTCGCCTCGAACCACAACACGCGGTTGCCGCCCATGTGCGCCGCGGCGAGCTGCGCAGCCTGCGCGTTGGTGACGATGAAATCGACGTTGGTGTTCTCGCCCGCGAGCGAACCGATGCCGAGACTCGCGCTCAATGTGAACGAGCGCCCGTTGAATTGCCATGGCTGCTCGTTGAGCGCCGCGCGGATGCGCTCGGCCGCCGCGGTCACTTCGCTGCGGCTGCGCCGATGCACGAGCGCGAAATAATGGAAGTCCTGATATTGCGCGGGCAAATCCATTTCATCGAGCTGGCTGCGCAGGATATTTCCGACATGCGCGTCGAGTGCCGCGACGCCGGCGAGGCCGATCTGTTCGCGCAACACCGGCGCGTGGTCGAGCGCAACGTAGACCAAGGCGGCGGAACGATCGCCGAGCGACGATTCGAGCTTCTCGACGAGCGTGGTGCGTGAATACAGACCCGTGCGCGAATCGCGGCCGCCCGGCTTTCCGATCATCTCGCGCAGCCAGTGCGCGCGTTGCGCGCGCGCGTGCACGGCGCTGATGAGATGACGCGCCTTGACCGGTTTCAACAGGAATTCGTCGCCGCCCGCCGCGATCGCATCGAAGCGTTGGCCGAATCCTGCCGCGTCGGCGGCGAGAATGATCGGCACCGCGGCGTGTTCGGGCTGCTGACGGATCAATTGCGTGAGTTCGATGCCGCGCACGTCGGGAAGATCGCAATCGATCACGATCACGTCGGGCCGGAATTCCGCGAGCGCCGTCAACGCCGATTGTCCGTTGTTCGCCAGACGCGCCGTCATGCCGCGTTCGACCAGGCAACGCGCAGCGTCCGCGGCCGCCGCGCGGTTTTGATCGACCAGCAGCACGCGCCATTCCGGTTGGGCGCCTTGCGCGAGCAATTCATCGAGCTTGCCGACGACGCGCAGCGAATCCACCGGCGCGGCGAACAGCGCGCTGGCGCCGGCGCGCATCGCGAGCAGGCGATGGCCGAGATCGCCGTCGGGAGAAATAGCGATCAGCGCGGGCAGTCGTTCGTCGGAAAAATTCGCGTTGTTGAACAGCACCGCGATGCGTGCCATCACGCGCAACTTGCGCGCGTCGACGAGCAGCGCGCCGGGTACGGCGTGAGTGAGAAATCCGACCAGCGCTTCGCTTTCGGCGAATTCGCGCACGTCGTAACCGCGTTCGATGAGACTCGTCTTCAGTCCCGGAACGGCGTTCGCGCCGAGTCCGAGCACGCAAACGGCACGCGGCAGGCGCGTCGGCTTCACGGTTTCGATGGGCGGTGGCGGAGATGGCTCGATACCAATGCTCGGCATTGGCGCCGACGACAACACTACGTCCTGCGTGTCCTCGACAACTGCGACGTCCGCGCGAATGGGCGCGTCCGATTCTTCGACGACGGGATCGGCAACGTCGACCGGCGCGGCTGCCTCGACATCGTCGCGCGCACGATCGACCGGCGAATTGGCCGATCGCATATTCGGCAGCGAATGCACCGCTGCCGTTGTGGTGGCCGACAGATCCGTCAACACGGCGCCGAGACGGTTCACCATGTCGGCGAGCTTGTCCAGATCGCGCGCGTTGGGTTCGAGATGATCGTCGACGAACGAACAAAGATAGGCCGCGAGTTCCAGCGCGGAGACGTTCACGTCGTCGAGATTCAACCGCTCGCTCGTTTCGGCGATCTGATCGACCTCCTCGCCGAGCTTGCGCGCGGACGAACGGTCCCAGCCGTTCTGGGCGAGCGGGTGCCAACGCCTGACGAGAGCGATGCAACGCTCGCGCAGCTCCTCGCGCGCCTGCTGTGCGCCGGCGAGCGTTGTGGCGTCGTGACCGTTCATCTCATCTGTGTCGCCGCCTCGCATTGTCTCGAAAGTCTACCCCTGGTGCGCCGCAGAATGCAGTATTTGCATCGTCCGGGGCGTGCTTACGCTCACATTTTGCGGTTTCGGCGCATGAACGGCGAAGTGCGCGCGATGGGCGGTTCGTTTAGCATTCCGCGCCGGCGGGGAGAGTGCGATGAGAAAATATAGCCACTGGTGGGTCACGCTGCTTTTTCTGATCGCGCTCGCGTACGACGTGGTCGTGTGGGGCGCTGCCGCGCGCATTCCGGACATCGGTGAGAAGCTGCAAAAATCGGTGCGCCGCGAAGCACTGCTTGCAAACGTTTACATGAGTGCCGGCATGCCGCTGGTCGCTGCGGTTCCTGGGTTGGAGACGTGGGGCGCGAACATCTTCCAGGCCGCAGTATCTGAGGGTTTTCCCCGTATCAAGGAGGATCCGTCGGTCGCCGTCGATTTGATTTTCAGTCAAACGTGGAACGCAAAACATCGCACGTTGAAGATCGTTTATTGGGGCGCGCCCATTCTTGCGCTGATCGCACTTTTTTTGTGGTCGCGGCGTCCGAAAAAAATAAGCCTGATGGGTCGACGCTAATTTGTGAATTAAGATAGAACGCGCACAAATATACTTCTTGCGGAATCCACGACGAAAATCTTCGTCGTGGATTCTCACGTCGAGCGTTTGTTGCCGCAAAGGCAGCCGCCATGCGGCATGCATGACTTTCGGCAGGGTACGTCCGGACTTTTCGCCGTTTTTCCGTCTATCCATCTGGACGTCCAATTCCTAAAATGTTGACCGGTCATTTTGTCCGGACAAATATGCTGCAAGGCAGCGTATTTTTAGTAAAATCATGGACTTACGTCACAGGCTGGCTTGACGCCGCTTTCCTCGGGCTGCTACGGTGCGGCGCGCTTCGAGGGTCCGGAACGGTCCCGACAGGCGCAGCCCGATCTGTTGCAAGGCTTGCCGCATAGGCAAGCCGGGGCTTCCGCGCCGGGCGACTCGCACGCCCGGCCTTTAATGGACTAGGGGCGGACGCTGGAATGGCCGATCGGGAAGACGGAACGACATCGAACCGCGGCACACTGCGGACTCAATCACAATAACCAAGGTAGGGGTTTTACTTCATGGAACTCAATCTCGCACGTATACGCCGCACCTCGCTCGTGTTGGCAACTTTGCTGGCGCTGGGGACCGCTGGCGCGGCCGCAGCAGCCGGCGCCGACTTCGCCGGACACGCAAAAATCGGCAACCCGGCCAACATCCATCCGGACGACCTGATCCTGGGCTCGGTCTCCGGTTCGCAATCGATGCACATCGAAGTTGCGCTCAAGATGCGCAATCCGGATCAGCTCAACAATTTCATCGCGGCCATGCATGCTCAGCCGGGCAAGCTTGCGCCGATGGATGAATCTCGTTTCCTGGCCGACCACGCGCCCGCCATGGAACGCGCTCAGGCAGTCGCGAACTTCCTCAACGCGGCCGGATTCACGAACGTCACTATCGCACCGAACCGCCTGCTGATTTCCGCCGACGGCAATCTCAAGATCGCGGCCGACACGTTCCAGACATCGTTCGCCACCGTGCAGACGAAAGACGGCAACGTCGGTTTCGCGAACGACAGCGACGTGCATATCCCCGCGCAATTCCAGAACGACATCCTTTCCGTCGTCGGCCTGCAGAACGTGCACAGCGCGCATCCGCTGTATCACCTGCTTCCGAACGGCGTGCATCCGCTGTCCGTCACCGGCCACAACCCGACCGAGTTCGCCTCGATCTATGGCGGTAGCGGCGTGACGACGGGTGCGGGCGTGACGGTGGGCATCGTCACGCAGGGCAAGATCACGCAGACCATCACCGACTTGAACACGTTCACGTCGAACAACGGTCTGGCCACGGTGACGACGCAAACCGTCAACACCAACGGCACCAGCACCGACACCAGCGGCGTGGACGAATGGAACCTGGACAGCCAGGATATCGTCGGCATGGCCGGTGGGCAGATCGGCAAGATCATCTTCTACAACATTCCGACATTGTCCAACGCCAACCTTACGGCCGACTTCAACACCGTCGTTTCCGCGAATGCCGTAAAAGCGCTCAACGTCTCGCTCGGTGAGTGCGAAACCGACGCGCACAGCGACGGTTCGGCCGCCTCGCAGGATCAGATCTTCTCGACAGCCGTCGCGCAGGGCCAGACGATTTCCGTCTCGACCGGCGACTCCGGCGCCGACGAATGCGGCACCGGCGGCACGACGCCGAGCTGGCCGGCGGCATCGCAATACGTCATTGCCGTCGCGGGCACGACGTTGAACGCAACGACCACGACGTGGTCGAGCGAAACCGTGTGGGCCGACTCCGGCGGCAGCCAGAGCACGTTCGAGCCTAAACCAAGCTGGCAGACGCTGTGGACGGGCACGCATCGCGGTGTGGCCGACGTCGCATTCGACGGCGATCCGAACAGCGGTGCGAAAATCATCGTCAACGGTGCCAGCGAACAGGTCGGCGGAACGAGCCTGTCGTCGCCGCTGTTCGTCGGCACGTGGGCGCGCATGATCGCGATCAAGGGCACCGGCGTCGGCTTCGCCGGCCCGCTGATCTATCAATTGCCCGCCGCGGATTTCCATGACGTCACCTCCGGCAACAACGGCGGATCGACGGCGGCAGCGGGCTACGATCTCGCCTCCGGACGCGGCAGCATGATCATCAGCAAAGTCGCAACCGATCTCGGCGGCGGCGGTGGCGGCACCAATCAGCCGCCCGTGGCGAACTTCAGCTTCGTCGCCAATGGCCTTGCGGTGAACTTCACCGACAGCTCGACCGACAGCGACGGTACGATTGCCTCGCGCGCATGGACATTCGGCGACGGCGGCACATCGACGGCAACCAGTCCGAGCCACACGTACGCAGCGGCGGGCACGTACTCGGTTGCGTTGAAGGTGACGGACAACGGCGGCGCAACCAACACCAAGACGCAATCGGTGACGGTCACGAGCGGCGGTGGCGGCGGATCTTCGCAGTTGTTCGCCAACACGGGCTTCGAAACCACGGCTTCGTGGACGGCAAGCTCCGGCGTGATCTGCAACACCGGATGCTCCGGTGAAAGCGCTCATGGCGGCGTCGGCTTCGCGTGGCTGGATGGCTACGGTTCGACGCACACCG
>DATAVJ010000141.1:0-9388 GCA_036267795.1 Rudaea sp. | reverse complement strand
CGGACGCGTGCTGCACGCGACGTATTCGCGCTACATGCAGCGCGTCGCCGGCGTGGCACCGGAACTGGTGGCGCAGCTGGCCGAACACGGTGCGCGTTTCACGCATCACACCTCCATCGCGCCCACCGGCACCATTTCGCTGTCTCTCGCCAACAACGCCAGCAACGGCATCGAGCCGTCTTTCGCGCATCATTACAGCCGCAACGTGATCCGCGAGGGCAAGAAGTCCAAGGAAAAGGTCGAGGTGTTCAGCTACGAGTTGCTCGCCTACCGCGAACTGATCAATGCCGACGCGATGCCGTTCACCGACAACGCCGAACAGAAACTGCCCGACTATTTCGTCTCCGCCGACGATATCTCGCCGAAGGAACATGTCGACATCCAGGCCGCGTCGCAGAAATGGATCGATTCGTCGATCTCGAAAACGGCCAACGTACCCACCGCGTATCCGTACGAGGATTTCAAGGACATCTACACCTACGCGCACAAGCAGGGACTCAAAGGCTGCACCACGTTCCGCTTCAACCCGGCCGCCTTCCAGGGCGTACTGGTGAAGGAAGTGGACCTCGAAAACACCCTCTACCGCTTCGAGCTGGAAGACGGTACCGTAGTGGAGGCCAAAGGCAACGAAGAGATCGAATACGACGGTGAAACCCATACCGCCGCGAACCTCTTCGATGCGCTCAAGGAAGGCTATTACGGAAAGTTCTAGGACAACACATATCGGTCTCGTTTAGACATACGGTAAATTGCTGCATTGTATAAATTGCAGCAATTTCGGCATTCATAACAGCTCGAAGAAATATCGTCGGAGGCTCTATGCAAAGCGAACATACGCCGATGGGCGAAGGCGCCGCGAATGCAGTCGATGCAGTCGTGGAAAAAGCGCAGGAAGTCGGCTCGGCAGTCGTCGACAAGGCGCAGCAGGTGGGACAGGCGGCGGTACAGAAGGCGGGCCAAGTGGCGGCCAATGTGCGCGACGTGGCGGCAGAACGTGCAGTGAAGGTGAAAGACGCCGTCGTAAGAGGCGCGACGGCCGCAGGTCAAGCCGTCGCCAAGCGCGCGTCGGCGGTGAAGAAGGCTGTGGCCAAGCGCGTCACCTCGGCTTCGACGGCGGCAAAAAAAGCCACGACGCCAGCCAGGAAAGCGGCAGCGAAGAAATCGGCCGCGAAAAAAGTCGGCGCCACGAAAGCGGCGGTGAAAAAGTCCGCCAGGAAGGCAGTGAAGAAAGTGGCGCGCAAAACCGGCGCCGCGAAAAAGACCGTCAAGAAGGCCGCGGGAAAGGTCGCAAAGAAAGCAGCCAAAAAGGCCGCGAGCGCCAAACGCGCGGTCAAAAAGGCAACGAAGAAAGCGGCTAAAAGAGGCGGCCGCCGCAGATAGTTTTTCGAGAAGCAGCACCGTCGATCGACGCGCGGCGATCGGTCGGCGGTGATTTTCTGAAGCGCCGCCACGGAGGTTGAAATGTCTCCAATCAGACGCACAACGATGTATAGCACCGGCGGCAAGAAACTGTACGCCGTGCGCAACGCGGACGGTACGTTCAAGGACGTCCAGACCTACCAGCGCGCGCACAAAGCCGACATGTCGCACAAAAGCGCCGCGGAAAAAGTCGCGGATGCCAAACGCGCGGCGAAAAAGGCCGTGACGAAGGCGGTGAAGGCCGTCAAGAAAGTCGCCACGAAAGCGGCGAAGAAAGTCGGCGCAAAAAAGGCCGCCAAGAAATCGTCCCGCAAGAAGTAATCGACGTCCGCAAACCGCCGTCGTCGGCAATCGATTCAGGAGTTACAGCATGGCCCTCAAGATTTCCAAGAAGATAAAAGGCTACAGCGTCGGCAGCGCCGACGGAGCCGCGGCCATGCCACCGAGCGTGCTTCCCGATCCGCGCGATGCCATCGAACTTCAGCCGAAGGCCGAAGTGATCCAGATGCACGAAAAAGTGGAGCGTCCGGACACGCTCATCGGCGCCACCTACAAGATCAAGTCGCCGCTGTTCGAGCACGCGCTGTACGTGACGATCAACGATATCGTGCTCAACCGCGACACGGAATACGAACTGCGCCGTCCGTTCGAGATATTCATCAATTCGAAGAACATGGATCACTTCCAGTGGATCGTGGCGTTGACGCGCATCATGTCCGCCGTGTTCCGCAAGGGCGGCGACGTGACGTTCCTCGTCGAAGAACTGAAAGCCGTGTTCGATCCGCGCGGCGGCTACTTCAAGGCCGGCGGCGTGTACATGCCGAGCATCGTGGCCGAACTCGGCGCGATCATCGAGCAGCATTTGAAATCGATCGGTCTGATCCACGATCCGGAAATGAGCGCCGAACAGCGCAAGCTCATCGCCGAAAAGCGCACCGCGTACGAAGCGCGCGTGAGCGGCGGCGACTCAAAAAAAAAATCTGACATAACCGACACCGAAGCGGAAGCCGGCATCAGCGCCGACCTCGCCGGCGCGATGGGCGAAACCGCGCGCCGCGATGAAACCAAGGGCGCCTTCCCGCCGGGCGCGACGATGTGTCACAAGTGCAATACGAACGCGACGGTGTTGATGGATGGGTGTGCTACTTGTCTGAATTGCGGGTATTCGAAGTGCGGCTGATCCGCACGTTTAATTTGTAGTGGCCAAGAATTGCCACCGCGCGAATTATTTCTGCTCGGCCGGCAACACGGCATGAACGGCGTCAGTACGAGAATTCACTATGAAACGAGAATACGATTTTCCAACGGTGAGCGCGGCAAGTTTTATCGGCCGAACACGACGTTGTCGACGCCCGTTTATCTCGATAAAAGGTGCAGTCGTATCTTGCAGAGCGGGCGAGTTGAAGGGCGTCGAGATCGGCGAATTAGTGAACCAGATGCTGAAGCACGACATCGATCTCGTCGAAACAATGCGTTGACGCTCACATGACGATTCAGGCTACCGACTCCACATTTCCCGCGGAAGTTCTGCAATCCAGTATTCCAGTCCTCGTCGACTTCTGGGGCGAATGGTGCGGCCCCTGCAAAGCGATGGCGCCGATGCTCGAGCAGTTCGCGCAGGAATACGCCGGCCGCGTGAAAGTGGTGAAGGTGGAAATGGACAAGAACCAGAAAACGGCGATGCAGTTTCGCGTGCGCGCTGCGCCGACGCTGCTGCTGTTCCGCAATGGCGCCGTGCAGGCCACCCAGGCGGGCATGGTGTCGAAGTCGCAGCTGGCCAAGATGGTGGATGCGGCGATCTAGCTGCTTGTCGTAATATCGGCGCGTGAACAATCCAGCGCCAGCTTCCGAAAAAATCAGACGCCACGATATCGGCGACACCGCCAGTTTCGTCGCCGTGGCGCTCAGCATGCTGGCGCTGGGCACCAGTGCCTATCAGTCGATGCTGATGCGCGACCAGACCAAGCTCATGCAGGTGCAGTCGCGCGCGAGCGTGTGGCCGTCGGTGTCGATCGGCGAAAACGATACGCACACGCCAACGGAAGACATGTTCGCATGGCGCGTGGACAACAACGGCGTCGGGCCCGCCAAGATCGAATCGGTGGTCGTGAATCTCGATGGCAAGCCATACGGCAACTGGCAAACTTTATCGGCCGTGTTGGCGCCGGGTCATCCGTTTCATGCGGCGCAATCGTCCGTCAATGGCTTGGTGTTGCCGCCGAGCCTGAACCGCGAGACGACGGTCGAGATGGTCAAGCTCAGCGATCCGGTTCTCGCACGTGCCTTTCACGACGCGCAGTCGCGATTCAAGATCGAAATCTGCTACTGCTCGGTGTATGACGATTGCTGGATAGCGAACATCAACGATCGCGGCGAGCGCCCCATGATCGATCGTTGTGAGACGGCGGGCACTACTCAATTCGAGCAGTGATTGCGACGTCGCGTTCCGAGAAAAATGCCAAGGCTCTGCATGTCGGCGAAACGCTCAATCTCCCAGTTCGAAACCGTTCCCGAAGATTTCCTCGGTTCGCAAATAGAAGTCGTCGAAATAAACACTGTCCGTGCAAGTACCGGGATTTTCCAACGTCACGATCGCGCGCGTCGTTCCCGCCGGCGGCCTCGTCGCGGCCATCGAGAGCTGTTGCCACGCATCGACCACTGTCGACTCAGCCATCATGTAGCTCGAACCGGCCATGCAACTGTCGTCGCTCCAGAAAACATAGTAGCGGTGACCCGGGCAGTGCGAATACACCATGGCATTCGCGACGTATTGACCCGATTCGCTGACCGTCACGCACTGAGCGGCGAATGAAATCTCGCCGCCGGCGATCGCCGCGGATCCCCGCATCAGACTGTCCGAATCGGCGTAGTCCATCGTCAAGTTCAACGTCACTTGCTCGGGCGGAAAACGATCCCAGCCGTTCAAGCCATCGTCGAAATACGGATTCACCACCAGGTTTTGCGCCGGTGCTGCGGAGGCGAACAAAAGCGCCGCAAACGCGAAGCGGCGAATGGATGTCGGACGGATTTTCATTCGAGCGCTTCCCCTTCGAAACCATCGGCGAAAATCGCTTGCGATTCGAACATGACATCGTCGAAATACGCGCCGTTGGAGCAGCCGCCCGGATTGACGAGCGTCACTACCGCTTCGGTTGCGCCCGCCGGCGGCGTTGCTGCCACCGTCAAGTTTTCCCACGCGTTGCTCGTGCTCGAACGCGCGAATACGTTGTCGAATGAACCCGTGTCGGAGCAGTCGTCGTTGCTGGCCCAGAAAACATAGAAGCGCATGCCGGAGCACGCGGCGTAAACCCAGGTGCTCGCCACATAGGTCACGTTGCGATCGATCGGGACGCATTGCGCGGCAAACGATTCGGTATCGGCGGTGTCGAGATGGACCGACGCTGCAGCCGTACTGCCGACATCGTGATGATCCATGCCGGTATCCCAAAAAACTCGGCCGTCGTCCGGGAAAATGCCCCACGGCTCGATGCCGGGATCGAAATACGGATTCTTCAGCAGATTTTGCGCGATGGCTTCACCGCTCAGCAGCGGTACGAATATGGTGATTGCAACGAGACAGTTTTTTCGCGACCAGGCACGCATCGTCGTCTCCCCGACAGTTGATTGCGTTGATCGCAATCTAGACCACGCGCGGGATTTCTTGGCGGACAGTAAACGGACGAGATGCGGACGTCATTGCCGACAACATCAGGACAAACAAAACCCACGCGGCCTTTCGACAGCGTGGGTCCGTATGTTCGAACAATCAGTGGTGCGAATCGCTGCGATGTCCACCGCCGGAATGTCCGCGCGATGGAATCGAAGGCACCGACCGCCCCGCCGGCGCGGCGCGATACGAATGCGTGGAGCCGTGGCCGTGATTGTCGTGCTGATCCCAATGATAGTCGCGGCGTCCCGGACCGACGCGATAGCCACGGCCCCAGCCGCCGTAATAGCCGTCGGTATCGTAGTAATCGAAGCCGACGCCGACATCGACATCGGGCCCGTAGCCGTAGCCGCCGCCATCGACTGCGCAACTGGCCAAAACGGTAGAACCCAACGCGATGGCCAGTGCGATGGCTGTGGTGCGAATTGTGCGCGCGATATTCATGGCGTCACCTCCTTGTCGCCTTTGCCGTTGGGCGCGTTTTCGTTCCAGTCCATGAGGCCGAAATGCGCGCCTTGCGGATCGACGACGACGGCGAGCTTGCCGCCCTGACGATCGGTGCGCGGTTCCACGACGACGCGTCCGCCGAGTTCCGTCACTTTCGCGGCGGCTTGATCGACATCGTTCACGCGCACGAAACTGATCCAGTGCGGATGCGCATCGGGACGTTGCTCCGGCAGCGAGTTCACGCTTGCACGCGCGTAATTTTCTGTCGCGAATACGGCGTGATCGGATTTCCCGTCACCGTCGTCGTCGACGGGAAACACGTCATAGTTGAAAAGCGTTTGATAGAACGCGGCGCCTGCGTCGACGTCGCTGGTGATCAGCGAACTCCAGATCCATTCGCCCGAATCGGCCAGTTCGTCCGGCGGATCGCCGCTGCTCGACGCGACGACGGCGAACACCGCTCCCTGCGGATCGGCCAGCACGGCTTCTTTGCCGCGATCGGCAAGTGCGTGCGTGTCGAACAACACTTTCGCGCCATGCGACACCGCGGCTTTTTTCGCGGCATCGACATCGCTCACGGACATGAAATTGAGCCATGCGGGCTTGTGCTGGTCGCCGGCGGGAAGATCCTTGTGAACGAGATTGGCGACGGGCCGGCCATCGAGCATGGCTTCTGAATATTGAAGCTTGCCGGCTTGCGAATCGCGGAATGTCCAATTGAACAATCCGCCGTAGAAGCGTTTCGATGCGTCGAGATCGGGCGTGACGAGTTCGACCAGAACGATCTTTCCGGTGTGATGCTCATGTGTAGCCGGTTCGCTGATGGCCGGCAATTGCGACGGCGCCGCGGCCGCGCTAGCGCACGCGACGGCGAGCATCGCGGCAAGCAGCGTCGGCGCGAGGTTTTTTCTGTGCTGCAAAGGCGCGCGCCGAACGAAAGCGCGCGCGTGAGATGGCGATTGCATCTTGAATCTCCTTTACGTTTGATAACGTGCGATGCAGGCGAAAACGCGCGCTGCGTCGCAGCCGTTATCGCAACCGCCGTGCCATGTTTATGGATACTTCAATGTTGAAAGAGTGTGCGATTCGCCGCGTGCGTCCGTGCAAATAACCGTCTGCACCGAAGCGACGGATGCAATCTGAGCGACGTCATTGCGACAGCATGTCCTTGCGCCGTTGCAGAAACTTACGCACGGCAGGATCGTGTTCGAGCCCAACGGCGATGTCGTAGGCCCGCCGGGCATCGTCGATCGCACCGGTCCGTGCGAGCAACGATGCGCGCGCTGCCCAATACGGTTGATATTCGATGAGTCTTGGTTCGAGCGCGCTGTCCGGAAGTATGGCGAGCGCCGCCCGCGCGCCATCGACTTCCGCGACGGCCAGCGCGCGATTGATCGCGATGACGGGCGAATCCGATAGTTCGAGCAATGCGTCGTACAACGCGACGATGTCGGACCAATTCGATTGGCCGGTCATGCGCCGATGCACGTGCGCGGACTGCAACGCGGCTTCGAGCTGATAACGTCCCGGCGCGCGCAATTCACCGGCGCGTTTGGTCAGTTCTTCCGCCGTCGCGATCATCGATGCGTCCCAACGCGATGCATCTTGCTCGTCGAGCGGAACATAATCGCCGTCGCTCGTGCGGCGCGTGTCGCGACGCGCTTCGGTGTACAGCATCAGTGCGAGCAGACCGAGCGCTTCGGGTTCGTCGAACGCGAGTTCGACCATGATCCGGCCGAGGAACATCGCCTCTTCGGCGAGATCGCGGCGCGCGGCTTCTGTTCCGACCGGATCGTTCCAGCCTTCGCTGTACGCGGCGTAGATCGCATCGAGCACGCATTCGAGCCGTCCAGCGAGTTCGTCGCGGTCGGGGATGGCGAACGAAATTCCGGCACCGCGAATTTTTTCTTTCGCGCGTACGAGGCGTTTGCCCATCGTTGCGGACGACACGAGAAATGCCGACGCGATGGACGCCGCGTCGAGACCGAGCACGGTCTGCAACATCAGCGGTGCGCGAATGGACGCGTCGATCGCCGGATGCGCGCAGGCGAACATCAATCCCAGACGTTGATCGGGAATTTCCGCTTCGCGCGCGCCGCTCGAATCGATTATGTCATCGAGTATTCGCAGTTCGCCGATCGCCAAATCGTTCGTGCGCTGCCGCCGCGATGCGTCGATGGATTTGCGCCGCGCAACCGTCAGCAACCACGCTTCCGGATTGGCGGGACATCCGCTCACCGGCCAATCGGTCAGCGCGGCAGCGAATGCCTCGGACAGCGCGTCCTCCGCTGCGGCTACGTCGCGCAGAGGCGCGGCGAGAAAGGCGACCAGTTTTCCGTAACTGCGACGCGCGATCGCCTCCGCGGTGTCGCGCGCGCGTGATGCATGGATCGTCATCGATCAACGATCGCCCGTATCACATCGTCCAGACCGGCCGCACTTCGATGGTGCCGTGACCAGAACCCGGACAACGGTTCGCCCAGGAAATGGCCGCGTCGAGATTCGGCACGTTGATGAGGTAGTAGCCGCCGAGCTGTTCTTTGGTGTCGGCATACGGTCCGTCGAGCACGCGGGATTTGCCGTTCTGGCTGCTCACGGTGGTCGCGTCGGAAACCGGGCGCAGACGGTTGCTGCCGACGTAGACGTTCGCCTCGCGCAACGCTTGCGTATACGCCATGTAAGCGGCTCCGCCGTCTTGCTGTTGTTGCGGCGTCAGTTGCCCCCAGCCTTTTTCGTCCGAATACAACAAGAGCAGGTATTCCATGTTCGTTCTCCGAAAGAATTCTAGAGCGGGCACTATGCGCCGCTATCCGTATGACGCTCAAGCGCACGCCATTTGGACAGCCGGCAAAAACTTTCCAAAAAAAAGCCCGCCGAAGCGGGCTTGATTCGATGCTGCGCAGACTTAGTGGTGATGTCCGCCGCTATCGTGGCCGCCACTTTCATGGCCGGAAGAACGACCGCCGCCGGACGAACGCGTTTCCGCATGCGGTGCCGAGGAACGGTGGCCCGAATACGTCGGATGGGCATAGGAAGCGCTGCGTCCGCCGCTGTAGGAAGGCGAACGTCCGCCACTGTAATTTGTGTAATTGCCGCCACGCGACGTCGCGCCGTAGTACCGCTGCTGCGGACCCATGGAGCCGCCGCGTTGCAGTGTTCCGGAATACGTACGATTGGGAACGCTGCCGGGACGGTACGAACGATACGATTGCGACGAGTAGCCGCGGTTCGGCATGGACGCAACGCGCGGATTCGCGTTCAACCCGTAACCGGTAGCGCGACTGTTCGACGTACCACGCGCCGCGGAGTAATACGACGTGGAACGCAGTGGAGCGCGATTGCCGCCGAACGATGCGCTGCGCGTCTCGTTTCCGCGAAACGACGTCGACCGCCCATTATTGATGCTGCGCTGATCGTTAAACGAACGGTTCGTTCCAAAACCGCCGGCGAAACTGCGGTTGTCGCGCCCATTGAAGGAGCGGCCATTGCGCGCAAAGGCGGCGTGGTTGTCCCAATAGTGGCCATGACCGTCATAGCGCCACGGACCGTGAAAATGGTCATGTCCCGCGAAGCCGTGGTCCCACCCGCCATGATGTCGACCGAAACCAAAACCGAATCCGATGTCGATGCCAAAACCGTAGACGGGCCAGCCGAATCCCCAACCGCAACAGGCATAACCCGGCCAGTAACCGTATGGCGGCCACAAGTTCACGCCCGCGTAGTACGGCGGATAATATTCGTAGTCTTGATACGCGTAATAATCAGGCGCAAATGCGGAGTCGACGTCGGGTCCGTCCATTTGATCGTCGGCTACGTAGTGCGAATCATTCGGACACGGCAGCGGACGGCCGTTGT
>DATAVJ010000140.1:0-23509 GCA_036267795.1 Rudaea sp. | reverse complement strand
AGTCCTCTCCTGGCACCACTCAGCGCATCGCAATTCGATACCGTCGCAACAACAGTGCGGCGGTTATGGTTTGCGGTGGTCCGGATTCGCGCACAAATGGGTGGATCGGAGAATACGAAATTCGGCGGCGCGCCAAAGGTGTGGTCGATCCTTATTTCTGGCTATCAGCCGAGGGCGCGCGATCTTTATTGTCACCTGCGCTATCTATCGCGAACTTCGCAAGCCATTGCTTGTGGATCCTCTCTAGTTCGCGGCCGCGTTCCTCGCCGATCTGAAAACCGAAACTGATCGCACTGCGATAACCGGGACCTTCCGCGGGCGTGGTGGCATGTTTGCATCGCGAGGCAAGATTCAACCACGCATCGCCGCGTTCAACGGCAATAGGAACTCCGTCCAACAGCGGCACGCAGCCGGCCGATTGTTTGACGATCACATTGATGCGCACGTGACGCCGTCCCGGCTGGTCCGGATCCGTGTGCGGGTGGACGAAACCGCCTTCCGTGATGACGTTGATGAAATCCTTCAAGCCGGGCGGCACGATGTATTCGCCGAGTTCGTAGCGCGCCGCCAGTTCCTGTTTCACGTCGTAAAGCATCCGATCGCGGTCTGGCGTCACGAAATCGACGACCAGAAAATTGCGTCCGCTGCCGTCGCCTGTTTTGTTGCCCTTGAAACGATCCCAATTCTGAAGGGTCACTGCGGTGACATGATCCAGAACGTCGGGCGAAACGGCATTCTTGATTAGAAACGGATATGTTTGAGGTTCCATGACCACCGGCCGCCAAGATCACCGCTTGGTTTTTTTCGACGTGGACGCGTTGAGACGACTCATCGCTTCGCGCTTGCCCAATCCGCGCAGTTCGGCGATGGCGGGCAATTGCGATCTGCGCGGTATCGCTTTCTTGGATTCCCAATTGTAGATCGACTGTTCGCTCACGCCGAGCAGCTTGCCGATTTGCGCGGCAGACAAACCCAGACGCTGGCGCAGCGATTTGAAGCCCTTCGCGACGAATCGCATTTGCGCGGAAGCCGGCTCACTCGCGCGGGCCGGCGCGGCGCGAGACATTGTCTTTTCCGCCTGCTTGAACGCGCGCTCCAGTACCGCGAGCCGGCGCTTCGCGGCTGCGATATCGCGGCGATACGACGCCGATGTCTTTTGCAGCGCCGCGGTTTGTTTGCGAATTTCGCGACGGCTTAAACGAACGATTTCTTCCTTAAGAAAAGCGCCAAGATTGGGCACGATAACTCCTTGTCTACTCAAAAACAGCGCTTAGCTTAGCAGAGAGTTCGGGATCGCCGATTCCATACCTTCAACGCACCGCATGAGGCAGCGCCGAATCGGTAAATATCTGGAAATGGCGTACGCGCGGTTCTATCTCGACGAGAAACCGGATATCGAATTCGTAGTACTTCGCGCTTTCGTAGTCCTCGCCGGCAAAGCGTTTGATCGCGTCCAGATCGTCCCAGAACGTCAGCATCTCGAAATGCGCCAGCTCGTCGTCGAATCGGCGCAGACACCACGCGCCGCGATTGCCTTCGATCGTTCGGTAATCCGGCAATGCAACTTCCTGCATCAAGCGCAGATATTCCGTTGATTTCGATAGAGGCACAGCACCGTGCCACACTCTCGCGATCATCAATGTGCTCCGCTCAGAGATCGAAAATGGTCGGATCGGTCACTCGGCGTGCAAAGGACTGCCCGGTCAGGCGGCGTTTTCGCCTTTGAAACGGCAACGGCGGTTCTCGACGATCCATTCGCACAGACGCCATTGCAGGAAATCCACGCACTCGCCGCTCGGCCTTTCTTCGGCGAGCGTCATCAGAAGATCCATGAGTTCCTGCGCCAGGTCGCTGGGCTCGATCGACTCGTCGCTCACGCGCGAGACGATGACGTCGACCTGACGCGGGTCGCGAATCTCCGCGATGATCTTTCCGCTGCGCGCGCCTTTCTGCGCCATCGGCGCGACGGACAAGCGCAACGCACACGCCACGGCGCCGGTCATGTCGAGCGACAGCGCCCATGTGCACTGGTTGTCGTCGCAAAAAACCTGCAGAGGTTGAGGTTTCATCGTGTGACCAACTCCGGACGCAAGCGGCGGAACGCGCAGACATGGCGAAAGGCCGAAACGGTGCTTCAGCCCATCCGCCACCCTGCGAGCCCCGATTCTAAAACAAATTCCAGAACAATACTGGGCGGGATTTGCGCGAGGCCAATGTCAGACGGGGTTCATATCCGCCCACGCACACTGCCGCATTCAGACATAAGGAGCATGTCATGAAAACGGAAATTTCCTTGCCCGATCTGGGTTTGGTGGCGATGACGCGCGGCATGCTCGGCATCGGAATCGGGCTTCTCGCCGCCAATAAGCTTAACGGCGCGCGCAAGCCGGTCGGCCTGGCGCTGGTCGCGGTGGGCTTGGCGACAACGGTTCCGCTGTTGCTCGACGTGCTGGCCAGCATGGAGCAACCCGCGCCCCGCAAGCCGCGCGTGCGGAAAACGGGCGGGACGGCTTAGCCTTATAGCCGTTTAGACTTCTGCCAGCCGAACAGGCGCTTACGGCAAATCCTTCGCGTCGGGAACGTGTTTGATGTGGAGCCGATCGGCCGCCGGAACGGCGATCGGCGATCGGCCCGACTTCACCAGCGCATCATCGAGAGTTTTGAGTTCGGACGCCCGTATTTTTTTCCATCTCGCCTCTGCGCGGCTGAGGCGAGCGTCGCTGGCCGTCAACACGCCCCGCTGCGGTTGCGTCGGCGCGCGATCGGTGCTTTCGACATCGGTCGCCAACGCGGAAAGCACTTCGCCGATTCCTTCAAGATTTTCGCTGGCGTCGCCTTCGCCCACAGTCAATGGCTTGACCGCCTTCTTGAATATCGCGATGGCGGTTTGCAATTCTTTACCCGGCTGATTTTTTTCGACCTGCGCGATCTGATCGTTCACTGCGTCGACTTCCCCGAACGCAACGAAATCGCGATCCAGCGATCGATCGACATCCGCGGCAAACGCGAGCGCGCTTTGCACGGCATCGGCATTCAATTCAACGCGCGGATCGGCGACGACTTTCAACGTCGCACGTGATTGCTTGCCGTCGGCATTCAACACGACGCCATATTCGCCGGGTGCCACGAGCATTCCTTCAGGCGTGATCGGCGGCGCGGCTCCGAAGACCGCGGCAATGCTGTAATCGTAGTGAACCGCGCGAGGCCGTGGCGTGCGCAGATTCCAGACGAAGCGATGCGCCCCGGCCGCTCTGGATAGTGACGATGCCGGATGAATCCACGATTTTGCGAAGTAGCGATCGGCGTTCGGCGTGTCGTCCGGCGCATCGCTCGCGAACCGGCGCACGACGGAACCATCCGGCGCGAGGACATCGAGCGTGATTTTCTTCGCGCCGGCATCGAGCCAGTAGTCGATCACCGCGCCGTCCGGCGGATTCTGGCCAAGCGCCGTGTCCGCAGGCGGCGGCGTATCGCGGTTCTGGCTGCCGCGCACGCGCACGGCCGTGGCGGGCGCAAAAAGTATCGCGCCATTTTCGCGATGCGCGACACGCGACGCCTGGCGCAATGGCGTCACGTCATCGAGTACCCACAGCGCTCGGCCCTGTGTCGCGGCAATGAGATCGTCGCCGTGCACGAGCAAGTCGCGAACCCACGCGGCGGGAAGATTGCGTTGCAGCGACTGCCAATGATCGCCGTCGTCGAACGAGACGAACACACCGAGATCCGTGCCCGCATACAGCAATCCGCGTTGCAGCGGATCGGCGCGGACGACGTCGACGAACGATGTGGCCGGCAAACCCTCGTCGTTTTCGGTCCACGTTTTGCCGTCATCGCGAGAGCGCAAGACATGCGGACGGAAATCGTCGGCGCGATGCCTGTCTATCGCGGCATAAACGCTGCCGGGCGACGCAGCCGATACATCGAGGCTCGCGACTTTCGCCCACGGTGCGATGAGTTTCGGCGTGACGTTGTTCCAATGCGCACCGCCGTCGACGGTGTGCTGAATCGATCCGTCGTCGGTGCCGATCCAGATGTCGTCGTTGCTGCGCGGCGAAAGCGCGATCGAAAAAATTACGCCGTAGCCGCATTCCCGTGCAGGTCCGGGCGCGAGATCGCCTTCGCATGCGCGCGCCTGTGCGGATTTTGCGGAAAGGTCTGGACTGATCGTCGTCCACGTGCTGCCGTGATCCGTCGAACGAAACAAAACTTGCGCGCCCTGATACAACGGATACGGCGGCAATGGCGACACGGCGATCGGCGTGATCCATGTGTAGCGGTATTTGAAATCCGTCGGCCGCGCGCCATAGCTCGATACGGGCCACGGCGAGATGTTTTGCGTCTCACCCGTGCGCGCATCCCAGCGCGACAGATGACCGCCGAGGCCGGAACCATAGATGATGTCCGGATCTTGCGGATCGGGCAAATCGTAATCGCGCTCGTCGCCGCCGACAGGATGCCAGTCGCGAAACCCGAGCACGCCGTAATCACTGCGGCTGGCCACTCCTGCGGTGCCGCTGTCCTGTTGTCCGGAGTAGACCCAGTACGGAAAACGATTGTCGGCGGCGAGGTGGTAGAACTGCCCCGTCGGCTGGTTGTACCAGTCGCTCCACGTGATGCCGCCGTTTACGCTCACGGCTGTGCCCTGGTCGCTGGCGACGATCATGTGATCGGGAAATTGTGGATTTATCCACATTTGGTGGTAATCGTCGCCGCCCGGTGCGCCCTTGAAGATGGCGCAATGGCTGCCGCCCTTGCCGCAGCGGTTGATCGAGCGATTCATCACGTACACGACATCCGGATCGTCCGGCGCGACATTGAGCATGGCGAAATAGCTGCCGGACAAGCCTTTTTCCGGATTGACGTATTGCCATGTCGCTCCCGCGTCATCGGAGCGATACAGGCCGCCGACGTCGTCGGACGACACTGTCGCATACACCCGCGTCGTTCCGTTGACATGCGTTGCGGCAACGCCGATGCGGCTCAACTTCGCCGCCGGCCAGCCGCCGCCCACGATGCGTTTCCACGACTTTCCGCCATCGGCGGATTTGTATATTCCGCTGCGGCTGTCTTCTTCGCTGAAAAAGTAGCTGAGCCACGGCCAGAAACGCTGGTGCCAGATCGAGGCGAAGACGACATCGGGATTTTCCGGATCGACGGCGAGATCGACGGCGCCGGTGGTGTCGTCGACGAACAGCGTGCGCGTCCAGGTTTTTCCGCCGTCGCTCGAGCGAAACACGCCGCGTTCCTGGTTCGGGCCGAACGCATGGCCGAATGCTGCGGCCAAGACGGTGTTCGCATCGCGCGGATCGACAACGATGGTGCCGAACGCGCCGGTTTTTTCCAGACCGGCGTGCTGCCACGTTTCGCCGCCGTCGGCGGATTTGTATACTCCGTCGCCGGAGGCGATGTCGTAGCGCGAGGTCACTTGCCCCGTGCCGGCATAAATCACGCGCGGGTCGCTCGGCGCAATCGCCATCGCGCCGATATTCGCGGCATTGACGGAATCGAACACGGGATGCCACGTCGCGCCCGCGTCCGTCGTTTTCCATACGCCGCCGCCGGCCGCGCCGAAATAAAACGTGTTCGGCTGATCCTTCACGCCTTGCGCGACAGTGCTCCACCCGGCGCGGAACGGTCCGAGCAATCGCCACTGCAACGCGGCGGCGACATCGGGTTGCGTGGATTGAGCTGCGTACGCCAGCGACGAAAGAAAGCCGGCTATGCCGACCAGTGCAAGTAACGACATTCTGTTCGGCATGCGGATTCTCTTTTTCTCGACGCGTTGCAAACTATTCGAATGGATCGGTGAGCGCGATGGTGTCGTCGCGATCGGCGCCCGTGGCCACGAGCGCGATGTGGCATTCCGCCAGTTCCTCGACAGAACGCAAATACGCGCGCGCCGCCGGCGGCAATTTCGAGAATTCGCGCACGCCGCAGGTCGATTCTTCCCAGCCGGGAAATTCGAGATAAACCGGTTTGCATTCGTCCCAGCCGGCCGCGTCGAGCGGTGCCAATTCGCGGCGTTTGCCGCGGTATTCGTAAGCGACGCAAACCTTGATCGATGGCAATCCGTCGAGCACGTCGAGTTTGGTGATCGCCAGTCCGTTGATACCGTTGATCTGCACTGCCCGTTTCAAGGCAACGAGATCGATCCAGCCGCAACGGCGCGGACGGCCTGTCGTCGCGCCGTATTCGTTGCCGCGTTTGCGCAGCGCGTCGCCGGTGCCGTCGGTCAGTTCGGTGGGAAACGGGCCGCCGCCGACGCGCGTCGCGTAGGCTTTGCAGATGCCGAGCACATAATCGATATCGCTCGCGCCAACGCCGGTTCCCGCGTACGCACCACCGACCGTGGTGTTCGACGATGTCACGAACGGATACGTGCCGTGGTCGATGTCGAGCAACGCACCCTGCGCGCCTTCGTAGAGGATGTTCGCGCCGCTGCGGCGGAGCTGGTGCAGCGTCGTCGATACATCGTCGATCATCGGATTCACGTAATCGCCGAACGCGAGCGCGTCATCGAGGATTTTCTGGTAGTCGACCTGCTCGGCCTTGAGCCAGTGCTTCAGCACGAAATTGTGGTAGTCGACGACACCGCGCAATTTGTCGGGAAGTTCCTTTGGATACATCAAGTCGGCCACGCGCACGCCGCGGCGCGCTGCCTTGTCTTCGTAAGCCGGACCGATGCCGCGGCCGGTGGTGCCGATGGCATCCTTGCCTGCCGCTTTCTCGCGGGCCTGATCGATGGCGATGTGATACGGCATGATCAGGGGCGTGGCCGGGCTGATCTTCAGGCGCGAGCGCACATCGACGCCTTGCGCTTCGAGTTCGCCGATCTCTTCCTGCAATGCCGCCGGCGACAGCACGACGCCGTTGCCGATCAGGCACAGGACGCCGTCGCGCAGGATTCCCGACGGGATCAGGTGCAGAACGGTCTTCTTTCCTTTGATGACGAGCGTATGGCCGGCGTTGTGTCCGCCCTGAAAACGCGCCACGGCGCCGACGCGTTCGGTGAGCAGATCGACGATCTTGCCCTTGCCTTCATCGCCCCACTGCGCACCGAGAATAACGACTGACTTGCCCATGTCACCGTTCCAATCCGATAGTGTTGCAAAAGTATACTTTTAAACAAATATCCGCAGTGCGATCACGCCGATCAACACCATCAAACCGCCGATCACGCGCAACTGGCGCGCATCGAGTTGGCGCATCCGGTCCGCCATCCGCTTCCACAGGTCCGGCGCGGCGAACAGGAACAATCCTTCCAGCACCAGGACAAGACACAACGCCGACGTGAACAGGTGATTGCTCATGCCGCCGCAGCACCCGTTTTATGGCTTGCCTTCTACCTTGCTTTCGCCGAAATAACGCATGAATTCGGATTTCGGATCGAGCACGATCACGCCGCCATTTTTGAACGACTCGCGGTACGCCTGCAGGCTGCGATAGAACGCGTAGAACTCGGGATCCTTGCCATAGGCCCCGGCGTAGATTTCCGCCGCCTTCGCGTCGCCTTCGCCGCGAACGTTCTGCGCGTCGCGTTCGGCTTCGGCCTTGATCACCTGCACTTGCCGATCCGCGTCCGCTTCGATTTTCGCCGCCGCTTCCTGGCCGTTCGAACGTTGTTCGTTGGCCAGCCGATTGCGTTCGGCATTCATGCGCTTGTAAACGGAGCCGACCACTTCGTCTGGAAATTCGATGCGTTTCATGCGCACATCGATGACGCGAATACCCAGCGTGTCGGTTTGCCTGTTCGCTTGTTCCAATACATGCTCGGTGATGTCCGAACGCGCGCTGGCGATCAGGTCGCCGAGCGCGTGCGACGTGAATTCGAAACGCAACGCGTCCTTGATGATGGGCGCGAGGCGTTGATTGGCCAGCGTCTGAAGTTCGTCGGCGCCGAACGACTGGTAATACACGACCGGTTTCTCGATGCGCCATTTGACGTAGAAATCCACCGCGACGGCCTTTTTCTCAGCGGTGAAATAACGCTCCGGTTGCGCTTCGAGATTGAGGATGCGGCGATCGAACCGTACCGCCTGCTGCACGAGAGGTACCTTGAAATGCAGGCCGGGGTTGTAGTCCGATCCGGCGTCGCTGCCGACACCTTCGATGCGGCCGAACTGCAGCAGCAACGCGCTCTGGCCTTCCGGCACGATGAACACGCAACTGGCGACGATGACGACGATGAGCAGCGCGACGATGGGTGCGATCATTCTCATTGTGCGCCCTCCCGCGCCTTGCGCAGTTCGGCGGCGGCCGCCGCCGCAGCGGCGTTCGGATCGGCGTCGAATTTGGTTTTGTCGATCGGCAGATAAAGGAGATTCTTGCCGTTGGTGCCGTCGATCACCTTGGTATTGTTGCCGAGCACGATCTGCATGGTTTCCAGATACAGACGTTTGCGCGTGACATCCGGGGCCGATTTGTATTGCGTTTCGATCTGGCTGAAACGCTCCGTGTTTCCTGTCGCGTCGGCGATCTGCTCGGCCTTGTAACCTTCGGCCTTGGCGCGCGTGCGCGCCGCGTCGCCGCGCGCGACCGGAATGATCTTCGCCGAATACGCCAATGCATCATTTATGTACTGCTGTTGGTTGTTGCCGGCGTTGTTGGCGTCGTCGAAGGCTTCCTTCACTTCGCTCGGCGGCAGGATTTTCTGGAAATTGACGGCCTTGACCAACAGACCGACATGATAGGCATCGATGGTCTGCTGCAATTGTTTTTCCGTTTCGCCGACCAGCTCGGTGCCGTGACCGGACAAGATGGTATCCATCTCGCTGCGGCCGATGACCTGGCGCAACGCGCTTTCCGCCGCCTGCTTCAACGTTTCATCGGGATTGTTGGCGCCGAACAAGTACTGACGCGCGTCGGCCACGGTGTATTGCACGTTGAAATCGATCTGGACGATGTTTTCGTCCTTGGTCAGCATGCGCACGTCGTCGGATACTTGGCGCACGTCGGTGACCTTCACGGAAATGACTTGCTCGATCGGCGTCGGCAATTTCATGTTCAGACCGCTGCTCATCAGCCGGTTGAATTGGCCGAAACGCAAAACGACGCCGATTTCGCGCGCATCGATCTTCGCCCAGCTACTGAGCGCGATCCACAACACGACGAGAATGACGACGAGCAGTGCGGCACTGCCTGATCCGCTGCCGCCGACAAAACGGCCGAAACCATCGCGGATGCGCCGCAATAGCGCGTCCATGTCGGGCGGCCGCGGCTTGCCCTGCCAAGGGTCACGTTTGCCGCCGCCGGGTTCGTTCCACGCCATCGCTGTTCTCCACTCATTGCGTTCGGATGGTGCAGCGATGCGCGCAGCGCCGTCCGTCAAGACAGGCAACCGGAAGCACAGGCGGTTGCCGACGAATTGTAGGGCGATACGGAGTTTTTCGCGAGTTGAACCGCCCGTCAGGCGTTGAGCTGATCCTTGAGCCATTGACCGTCCGCCGTTCCGAACAGCGGCTCGAGCAACGCGCGCGGCGCGTCGATTTCAAGCTCCCACCCGCTGTCGGCCGGACGCTCGTTGGCGACCAACCCCTGCTCGAACAATCGCGCGCGCAATTTTCCGGCGTCGTCCGGAACGCGCAGCCAGCAATGCACGCGCTCGCGCTGCAGCGATCGGCCAAGCGTCTCGCGCAGCAGATTCAAACCCTGCCCGGTTGCAGCGGAGATCCAGACGCGCGGCGTACGTCCGCCGTCGACGCTGTCCACGCGCGGCGCGAACGGTTCGTGTTCTTCGCCCGTATCGGATTCGGCGTGCAGTTTGTCGATTTTATTGAAGACGACAATTTGCGGAACATCGTGCGCGCCGATTTCTTCGAGCACGCGCTGCACTTCGAGGATTCGCTGCTGATATTCCGGATCGGCCGCATCGACGACGTGCAGCAACAGGTCCGCATCGCGCGTTTCGGCGAGCGTGGATTTGAATGCGGCAACGAGATCGTGCGGAAGATCGCTGATGAATCCCACCGTATCGGCCAGCACGGCCGGGCCGCACGAAAGCCCCTCCATGCGGCGCAATGTCGGATCCAACGTGGCAAACAACTGGTCTGCCACATAAACATTTGCGTCGGTCAGCGCATTGAACAACGTGGATTTGCCGGCGTTGGTGTAGCCCACCAGCGAGACGACCGGCACCGCGTTGCGTTGCCGTGCGCGCCGCGCCTGCGTGCGCTGCGTTTCGACTTTGCGCAATCGCTGCGTCAGTTGCTTGACGCGGCCGGCCAGCAAGCGGCGATCGAGTTCGAGCTGCGTTTCGCCGGGACCGCGCAGGCCGATGGCACCGCCGCGCTGGCGTTCCAAGTGCGTCCAGCCGCGAACCAGACGCGTTGCCATATGCTTGAGCTGCGCGAGTTCGACTTGCAGTTTGCCTTCGTGCGAACGCGCGCGCTGCGCGAAGATGTCGAGGATCAAACCGGTGCGGTCGACGACGCGGCATTGCGTGAGCGCTTCCAGATTGCGCTCCTGCGCCGGCGACAACGCATGGTTGACGAGCACCAGATCGGCGCCCGTCGAATCTTTCTGCGACTTGATCTCTTCGGCCTTGCCGCTGCCGACGAAGTATTTCGGATTGGGCCGTTCGACGCGCGCCGACAACGAACCTACGATCGTCGCTCCCGCCGAGCGCGCCAACTCGCTGAACTCCGTCAGCGCGTCGCCGTCGTTTCGTCCGACCCAGTGCGGCTGCACGAGCAGCGCGCGTTCGCCTTTACGTGAACGATCGAACAGGGCGTTCAACCTTCGGCGACTTCCGCTTCGACCGTCGACTCGCCGTGCGCGTCTTTTTCGGTCGTCATGCGCACGTTGCGGCCGGGCACGATGGTCGAAATGGCATGCTTGTACACCATCTGGCTCACGGTATTGCGCAACAGCACGACGAATTGATCGAACGATTCGACCACGCCCTGCAGTTTGATTCCGTTGACGAGATAGATGGAAACCGGTACGCGTTCACGGCGCAGGGCGTTGAGAAACGGATCCTGCAAGGATTGTCCTTTGGACATTTTTTTCTCCCACACTTTGTCGTATTGAATACGTTGTAATTATGCGAATCGGAAAAAGCAGCGTAGCCAAAAACAGATGTGGCCTGAACGCTCCGATTCAAGGTAGGGAAAGTATACAACTTCGGAACCGCAATTTGAAGCTGCGGCGGCGCTTTCGCACTCAGTATCGGCGCAGAAAGTCCGCAACGGCGCGGTGAGCGATATCGATATAGCCGTCCAAATCGGGATCGAGGGCGCGCGCATCGAGTTCCGACCGCAGCCACGTCATCTGCCGTTTCGCGAGTTGCCGCGTGGCGTAAATCCCGCGATTGCGCAATTCCGCCGCATCGAATTCGCCGTCGAGGTGCTGCCACGCCTGGCGATATCCGACCGCGCGCATCGCGGGAAGACCGGGGTTCAAATCGACGCGCCCGCGCAATTGCTCCACTTCGGCGACGAAACCTTGTGCGAGCATCGCGTCGAAACGCTCCGCGATGCGCGCATGCAGCGCGGTGCGGTCGGCTGGAATCAGCGCGATTTTCAACACGCGATAGCCGAACGGTTTCGGCAAGCCCGATCGCAGTTCTGATATCGGCTTTCCGGTGATTTCGATGACTTCGAGCGCGCGCTGAATTCGCTGCGCATCGGTGCTGCCGATACGCGCCGCGGCGGCCGGATCGATGCGCGCCAACCGCGCATGCATTGCCGGCCATCCGAGCGCTACCCCTTCCTCATTCAACTGTTCGCGTAGCTCGGGATCGGCTTGCGGCAATTCCGACAGGCCGGAAAGCAGCGCGCGGAAATACAAACCTGTGCCGCCCACGAGCAGCGGCACGCGATCGCTTGCGACGATCGACGATATTTCGCGCAGCGCGTCATTGCGGAAATCCGCCGCGGAATACGGTTGCGCGGGATCGCGGATGTCGATCAACCGATGCGGATAGTTTTCCAGCGTTCGCGCGTCCGGCTTGGCCGATCCAATGTCCAGGCCGCGATACACCAGCGCCGAATCGACGCTGACGACAGCGAGCGCAAAGCGGTCCGCCAACGTGCACGCAAGCGCGGTTTTGCCCGAGGCGGTCGGGCCCATGAGGAAGATGGCGAGTGGGCGTTGGTCGATCAATTGGCGTTTCAATCTCAAATTGAGATATACTGAAGCGATGCGAGTAATTTCCAACAAAACCTTGCTCGCATTCTCCGCGCTGCATCCGGACGCGGGCGCGCCGCTACAATTATGGCGCAAGGCGATCGAAGCGAGGGCCTATTCTAATTTCGCGTCGCTCAAGACGGTATTCCGTTCCCTCGACAAAGTGTCGGCGTTTCACGTTTTCGATCTCGGAGGCAATAAGTATCGACTGATTGGCGCTATTCACTACAACCGACAGATACTATTCGTCCGTCACATTTTCACGCACCGCCAATACGATCACTGGAAACCGAAATGACTGCCCTTGCCGTGCAAAAGATCGCCCGCCATTACCGCGCATTGAATGCGGCGATTCCGCTGCATCCGATCCGTACGAAGGTCGACTACGCGCGCGCCGTCGCCGCCTTGAATGCCATGCTGGATGCGGGCGCGGCCGATGAATCGCATGCGCTGGCCGATCTCGCCGCAACGCTGGGCGAATTGATCGGCGATTACGACGACAAACACCACCCGATTCCGGCGGATTTGAACGGCATCGACATGGTGCGCTTTCTAATGCAGCAGCATAATCTTACGCAGTCCGACATGGGCGAACTGGGCAGTCAAGGCGTGGTTTCCGAACTTCTTTCCGGCAAGCGCGACTTGAACGTGCGTCAGATCAAATTGCTCAGCGAGCGTTTCAAACTGCCGGCCGCCACATTTATTTGATTGGGCGCGTCGAGCGCCGCGCATAGGAGAATGTTTCGATGCAAACGACGATGAAAGCCTTGGTCAAGAAAGAAGCCGCCAAGGGCATTTGGATGGAACAAGTGCCGGTTCCGGAAATCGGTCCGAACGATGTTTTGATCAAACTCGAAAAAACGGCTATCTGCGGTACCGATTTACACATTTATAAATGGGACGAATGGTCGCAGCGGATGATCAAGCCCGGACTCGTGATCGGTCATGAATTCGTCGGCCGCATCGTCGACATCGGCGCCGGCGTGCGTGGCTACGAATTGGGGCAGCGCGTGTCGGCGGAAGGTCATCTCGTTTGCGGCGTGTGCCGCAATTGCCGCGCGGGCAAGCAGCATCTGTGTCCGCATACGATCGGCATCGGCGTTAGCCGCAACGGCGCGTTCGCGGAATACATCGCGATGCCCGCGTCGAACCTGTGGCCGATTCCCGATCAGATTCCCAGCGAACTTGCGGCGTTCTTTGATCCGTACGGCAACGCGGCGCATTGCGCGCTGGAATTCGATTTGATCGGCGAGGACGTGCTGATCACCGGCGCCGGTCCCATCGGCATCATCGCGGCGGGCATCGCCAAGCATGTCGGCGCGCGCAATGTCGTCGTCACAGACGTTAACGACTACCGGCTGAAACTCGCCGCCGACATGGGTGCGACGCGCGTCGTCAATGTGTCGAAGCAGTCGGTGAGGGATGTGATGAAAGATTTGCACATGGAAGGATTCGATATCGGCCTCGAAATGTCCGGCAACCAGCGTGCGTTCAACGACATGCTCGACTGCATGTATCACGGCGGCAAGATCGCGCTGCTCGGTTTGTTGCCGAAAGGCGCCGGCATCGATTGGGATCGCGTGATCTTCAAAGGCCTTGTGCTGCACGGCATTTATGGCCGACGCATGTATGAGACCTGGTACAAGATGACGCAAATGCTGCTCACTGGATTTCCGCTGCAAAAAGTGCTGACTCATCAAATCAAAATTGACGACTTCCAAAAAGGATTCGATCTGATGGAGTCCGGCAATTGCGGCAAAGTCGTGTGTTCATGGAACTGATTCGTTTTTAATCAAATCATTTTTGATTAAATCAATCTCCAATTCGAATCCGCTTTAAGCGAGATTCATCCGCTTGCTTCATCGTTATCCGATGCGAAGTCGTTTTCTTTGGTGTTTTATCGTTGCCGCGTGCATCGCGCATGCGGAACCGCCGCCCAAATGCCAGCGCGACTGCGAACCCGAACCGGTGCTCGCAGCACCAGCGCTGGTTCCCGCCGCGCTGCTGAGCGGGCCGGGTTATCGCGTCATTCCCGAAGTGCGCGTGCGCGGCTACATGGCGGATTTTCTGGTCGATACGAAATTCGGCCCGCTGCGCGCCGACAGCGCCGAGCTGTTGTCCGTACGCATCTCCGAAATTCCGGCCATGGAAGCGCTCGACCACGCGAGCAAAACGGACGCGTTCGCGCACGCCATCGCGGAACGTGGACGCAAGACCGGAACTGCGATCCTGCACGTGGTCGAACACCCCGTCGATACGATCACCGGACTACCCGCCGGCGTCGGGCATTACATCAGCCACGAATGGAATCTGTTGACGTCGCGCGCGCAAACGTTGTCGGATCGTTCCACCAAGGAATTCGAAAACAAGGGCGATGCGTTTCGTGCGCCGGACGGTCCGATGACGGCAGACCGCAACGAACCGCCCGACGACACGAACACGCCCGAAAAAAAATCGCGCGCCTGGTATGCGCGCGCGGGCAGCGAGGCTGAGCGCGAGACGAAGCGCTACTTCAAATACAGCAATGAGCGGCGCGACATGGCGAAAGTGCTAAATGTCGATCCGCATTCCACGAATCCGATTCTCGACGACAAGCTCGACGAACTCGCATGGGCCGCCGTGTGGGGCAATTTTTCGGCTGGCGCCGCACTCGGCACCGTGACGGCGGGAACGGCGGACGTGATCACGTGGACCGGGCGGCTCAATCAATACGTTCTCGAGAAAACACCGGAAGACCTGCGCGAAGAAAACCGAACGCGTCTCGTGAAATTCTGCAGCGACGATTTCGCCGTTCGGCAATTCCTGCGGCGCGGAGGATTCACCGACACGTTGCGCACGGCGCTCGCGCAATCGCTGGACAAACTAAAACCGCAAAGCGGTTGCAACGAACTCGTCGAACTCGCCGCCGCGACGCGCGGCGAAGTCGAAGCGCGCTATCTGACCGATGCGCTGAAACTGATCCAGCGCCACGCGACGCCGGGAGATGGAAAACTCGTCGTGATCGATGCCGCGCTCGCGTGGCAGGCGGCGGACGGAAAAATGCTGCTGCCCTTGCCCGTCGACTATCTGACATGGAGTCATGACATCGGTACTTTTTTCGATCAGCCGGTTTTCAGGACAGCGAATCGAACGGCATTCATCGGCGGCGACGCGTCGCCGTTGGCGCAACGCAAGCTCACCGACCGCGGCTGGAACATCGTGCTGCGCGCGCCATACGACGGTGCGCCGACGTACGCGAACTCCGGCGAGTTTGAAACGCGGCAGAATTAACTCGTCTGCCGAAGGCGATGAACAATGCGAATTTAGATCCGAATGTGCCCGTGAACGCGATGGGGTCGAACCGCACGCGCCGCGATAGAATGCGGTATCGCATTCTGGAGTGACGCTTATGGATTACGCTGCACGCGACCGCCTGGCCGGCGAACTGGATTCGATTCGCGAACAAGGCTTGTACAAAACCGAGCGCGTGATCACCACGCCGCAGTCGTCGCAGATCAGCACCACCGACGGCAAGCAAGTGCTGAATTTCTGCGCCAACAATTATCTCGGCCTGGCGGATCACCCCGACATCGTCAAAGCGGCCAAAGACGCGCTCGATACGCATGGGTTCGGCTTGGCGTCCGTCCGCTTTATCTGCGGTACGCAAGATCTGCATAAAGAGCTCGAAGCGACCATCGCGAAATTCTTCGGCGCCGACGATGCGATTTTGTATACGAGCTGCTTCGATGCCAACGGCGGTTTGTTCGAAACCATTCTGGGCGAAGAAGACGCCATCATTTCCGATGCGTGGAACCACGCCTCGATCATCGACGGCATCCGCTTGTGCAAGGCGGAGCGCCGCCGTTATGCGAACGGCGACATGGCGGAACTCGAGAAACATCTGCAGGAAACGCAAGGCAAGCGTACGCGCCTGATCGCGACCGACGGCGTGTTCTCGATGGACGGATTCATCGCGAAGCTCGACGAAATCGTCAAGCTGAAAGAAAAGTACGGCGCATTGTTGATGGTCGACGACTCGCATGCGACGGGTTTCGTCGGTCCCACCGGCCGCGGCTCGGCGGAACTGCACGGCGTCATGGACAAAGTGGATATTTTTACTTCTACACTCGGCAAGGCGCTCGGCGGCGGTTCCGGCGGATTCACGACGGGCCGCAAAGAAATCGTCGATCTACTGCGTCAACGCTCGCGTCCGTATCTGTTTTCGAACACGCTGCCGCCGCCGCTCGTCGCCGCATCGATCAAGGTATTCGAGATGTTGTCGTCGAGCACCGCGCTGCGCGACAAGGTGAACGACAACGCGCTGTATTTCCGCAGACGCATGACGGATGCCGGATTCGACATCAGACCCGGTACGCATCCCATTGCACCGGTGATGCTGCACGACGCGAAGCTCGCGCAGCAATTCGCGAACGAATTGCTCGCCGAAGGCATCTACGTCATCGGGTTCTTTTTTCCCGTCGTGCCGAAGGGCCAGGCACGCATCCGTACGCAGATGAGCGCGGCGCACTCGCACGCGCAGATCGATCGCGCCGTAGAAGCGTTCGTCAAGGTCGGTCGCAAACTCGGCGCGCTCAAGGCTTAGGGGTACGCGACGGATAAGGGCGCCAATTCGACATCGACGATATCGCGATTGGGTGGTGCCAGACGTGCGCACTCAGAACACGGTTACGAGCGGCAAATGCTATTACCCCGCAAGTGCGGTATAAACGACGCATACCTGATACCGGATTCGGATGATGAGATTCACCCGCGCCATCGTTCGTGCGCCGTGCGCCACATTCGCGGACGGTTTGACGAGCGGACATCTCGGAAAACCGGATTTGCCGAAGGCGCTGCAGCAACACGCGGTCTACTGCGCCACGTTGGAGCGCTGCGGATTGACGCTGACGCGACTGCCGCCTGACGATGAATTCCCGGATTCTACGTTCGTCGAGGATCCGGCCGTGCTGACGGACAATCTGGCGATTCTCACCCGTCCCGGCGCGCCGAGCCGGCGCGGCGAAGTCGAGGGAATTGCCGCGGCACTGGCTCCGTTTTATTCGCATGCTGCGCGCATCGAATCGCCGGCGACGCTCGACGGCGGCGACATCTGCCAGGCCGAGAATCATTTCTTCATCGGTCTGTCCGCTCGCACGAATGCAGAGGGCGCGCGCCAGTTGGCTGAAATTCTCGCATCGGCGGGTTTTACGTCCAGCATTGTAGATTTGCGCGATTCGCCGACCGTGCTGCACCTGAAAACCGGAATGTCGTATCTGGCGGACGGACGCATCGTTGCGATGCAGGAAATCGCCGCGCATGCGGCGTTCGAAGAATACGAAGTGATCCGCGTTGTGCCGTCCGAAAGTTACGCGGCGAATTTGTTGTGCGTCAACGATTGCGTGATTCTCGCCGACGGGTTTCCGCAGATCGCTGCGTCCGTCCGCGAGCGGGGTTACGCCGTCATTCCTTTGAACATGTCCGAATTCCGCAAGATGGACGGCTCGCTGAGCTGTCTGTCGTTGCGGTTCTGAGCCGATATTCATGCAACGTCGAGAATTCCTCATGTCCACTATCGCATTGGCCGGTGCTCCCATGATTGCCGCCGCGCTCACATCCACGAACATGACGTGGTCCGGTTTCAAAAAAGCTATCGTCGTCGACGGGTGCGGAGGCATCGGACGCGAAGGACGAGCTCCCGACCATCCTGCGTTGACGAACGAAGAACTGACCGAAGCGAAAAATTCGGGCGTGACGCTCATCAATTACACCGTCGGCACCGTGGGCAGCTACGCGAACGACTTCAAGGAAACGATCGACAACATCGCGTGGTGGGATCGCGAAATCGCGAACCATCCCGACGTGCTGATGAAAGTGACGCGCGGCACGCAGATCGACGAAGCCAAGCGCACGAATCGTGTCGGCATCATGTTCGGGTTCCAGGACACGACGATGTACGGCGAGAATCTCGATCGCTTCGATCTCTTCCATAATTTCGGCATCCGCATCATTCAGCTGACTTACAACCGCCGCAACTTGATGGGCGATGGCTGTCTGGAACCGGGCAATGCCGGGTTGAGCACGTTCGGTCGCGAGATGATCGAGAAAATGAACGAGCGCGGTTCGCTGGTCGATCTCAGCCATTGTGGACAGCGCACGACACATGAAGGCATTCAGACGTCTAAACGTCCGGTTGCGGTCACGCATTCCGGCTGCGCCGCGATCGCGGACATGCCGCGCAACAAACGCGACGAGGAATTGAAACTGCTTGCCGATCGCGGCGGCGTGATCGGAATCTACATCATGCCGTACCTGCGGACGTCCGGGCAGGTGATGGCCGATGACCTGATCAAGCACATCGATTACGCCGTCAATGCGTGCGGTGAGGACCATGTCGGCATCGGCACCGACGGCACGACGTCGTCGATCGACGTCACGCCTGAATTCAAAAAGGCATTTGCGGATGAAATCGCCGACCGCCGGAAACGCGGTATTTCGGCGCCGGGCGAGCGGCCGGACTCGTTTACCTTCGCGCCGGATCTGAATACGCCATCGCGCTTCGAAAAAATAGCGGCGCTGCTCTCGCAGAAAGGCTATTCGGATACGCGCGTCGAAAAGATTCTCGGCGGAAATTTTGCGCGGCTGTTCCGCGACGTGATCGTCTAGACGGACCGCGCGCCGAGTCCTTCGATTTCGACGCGCGTCAACTCGCGCCACGCGCCTTTGGCCAACGCGCCGAGCGGCAACGGCCCGATCGCGACGCGAATCAAACGCAGCACGCCGATGTCGCACGCGGCGAGCATGCGCCGGATCTGACGATTGCGGCCTTCGTCGAGCACGATGCCCAACCAGGCATTCTTGTCGCCGCGGCGCAGTTCGGAAACGGATTTGAAGTGCATCGTATTGCCCTCGACATCGACGCCGTCGCGCAGCCGCGCGAGCAACGCCGCATCCGGAATCAGGTCGATTTGCACGTGATACGTTTTTTCCATGTGCGACGCAGGATCCATCAATCGCGCCGACCACGCGGTGTCGTTCGTCAGCAGGAGCAATCCTTCACTGGCCTTGTCGAGCCGGCCCACCGGGGCAATCCAGCGATTGTCCTGGAAACCTTTCTCGCGCAGCAGGTCGTAGACGGTCGCGCGATTTCGTTCGTCGCTTGCCGTGGTCACGTAGCCGCGCGGCTTGTTCAACGCAATGTATACTTTTTCGACGGCGCGAATCATCGAGTCATCGAGCGTCACGACCGCGTTCTGCGCGTCGACGGGCATTTCCGGGTCGCGCACCATGCGTCCGTCCACGCGCACGCGGCCGGCGCGGATGAAATCGCTCGCTTGGGTACGCGAACAGATACCGAACTTGCTCATGACGCGCGCCAGGCCATGTCGTGGTGCTTCTTTGTCCGTGCGAAGACGGCGCGACGGCGATGGGGTACGCTTCAGGCTCATCCGCGCACGTTGCCGCATCGGCGCGGCGGCGTCAAAGAAAGGGGAACAAATATGTCGGAACATCGCGTCGAGGTTTCGTGGTTGCGCAAGGATGGCCCCTTCGAACGCGGCAATTATTTGTCGGCTCACGAAATAAAATTTTCGGATACGCAGACAATCAAAGGCTCACCCTCGCCCGCTTTCGGCGGCGACGATTCCGCGGCCGATCCGGAGCAGCTGTTTCTGTCGTCGTTGTCGGCGTGCCACATGCTCACCTTTCTTGCCGTCGCGGCGAATCGCGGCTATGTCGTGGATTCGTATCACGACAGCGCCGTCGCCACATTGTCGAAGAATACCGACGGAAAAATGGCGGTGGTGAAAGTCATTCTGTCGCCGAAAGTCGAGTTTTCCGGCGCGAAACGTCCGTCCATCGACGATTACAAGCACATGCAAGAACGCGCGCATGCTGCGTGCTTCATCGCCAATTCCGTGAAGACCGACGTAGTCGTCAGCGTATAGGCGGCGTAAACGCGGGGAGGCCGACCGTTCACCGATTCGTCACCGCGCCGCGGTGAACTGGTTCGGATTGGTGGAAAGAGACGCCTGAATTCGAACCAGCTTCATCGTCTTCAATCTTCTGCACCCCAAAGCGTGGGCTGCGCACATGCCATAAAAAAAGCCCGGCTTTCGCCGGGCTTTTCGGTATCGCGATTTGCGTAGAGCTTACTGACCTTCCACCTTCAACTCGGTACGACGATTGCGCTGACGTCCAGCTGCGGTGTCGTTCGTGTCGATCGGTTGGCTCTCGCCGAAGCCTTTCGGACCATCCAGACGGCTGGCATCGACGCCGTGCTGCGTCAGGTAATCGTACACGCCCTTGGCGCGACGCTCGGAGAGCCTCTGGTTGTACGCGTCCGAACCGACGGAGTCGGTGTGGCCGTCCACTTCGACGCGGACGTTCGGATAGCGCTTCAACGTATCGACCGCTTCGTCGAGGATCTGCACGGACTCGGCAGTCGGAGCCTTCAGCGACGGAACGAGTTTCTCGCCCACGCGCGGATGGTCGAACTTGAACTCGACGCCACGCAGGTCGATCGTGGTCTGCGTCTGGGCCGCAGTTTCACGTGCCGGCGGCGGAGCCGGCGGCGGCGGAGGGGCAGCGGCCGGAGCTGGCGCCGCAGCGGCGGCGTGACCGCCGAAGCTGTACGTCAGGCCGACCGTGACGAGACCGTCGGTGAAACCCGACTTGCGCGTCGAGAAAAATTGATCGGAAACCGGAGAGTTGAGCGAATTGTTGTCGTGGTCGTAACGGGCTGCGACTTCGCCGCGAACCGACAGACGATCGGACAAGTTGTACGAAAGGCCCACGCCGACGGCGGCCATCGGATCCCAGCCGCCGCTCTCGGAGAACGATTGGTCGGCGAGCAGGAAACCCGAATACGCTTTATGACGCACGGCGCCGAGCGCACCCATCAAGTACGGGCGCAGGTTGTTGCTGACGTCGCCGAAGTAATAGCGGCCGGCTACGTCGAGCTGCATGCTTTCCCACTGATGGTTGGCACGCGGTGAGCTGTTCTTGAAATCGGCGTTATTGAGGCCGTATTCCACGTCGACCGAAAAATTCGGACTGACCCACGTACCGAGACCGATGCCCGAATAGAGCGACGTCTTGGTGGTGCGATCACTGTCCGGGACATCCACGCCAATGCGCGGTGCGAGATACCAACTGCTGACGGCGTCCTGCGCCTGTGCGACGCTGACTCCACCCAAACCAAGGGCGATCAGCACAAACAAAGTGTTACGTTTCATCGGAGTCTCCTATCTAAAGTTTTTAGAGCGTCCGCCCACCCTTGGCGACACGCTGACACGTCAACAGCTGGCCAACATCCATACTGCGTTAATTATATGTTATCACAACGCTAACACAGTCGGGCGGAGTCTAACAAAACCATTTACGTGTCTCTACATCTTTCGTTCATTTTTCGGTCAGAAAAAAAACAGAAACGCTAAGGCCCCGTACAGCGTCACAGGGCGAACAAATCCATGAATTCCGGCACGCCAAGCGCGTCCAGCCGCGTCGGATCGCCGGCGATATCCAGGATTCGCGCGACCTGCCGCGACGGCAGATGCCCGCCCAGCGCGTCTTCCACCTTGCGAATGAGCACCGGGATACCCTCGGCGCGGCGCTTGCGGTGCCCGATCGGGTAGTCGATGGATATCTTCTGCGTCTTGCTGCCGTCCTTGAAGAAAACCTGCAGGGAATTGCCGATGTAGCGTTTGTCGGGATCGAAGTAATCCTTCGTAAACTGTGGATTCTCTTGCACGGTCATCTTGCCGCGCAGCGCGTCGATGCGCGGATCGGCGGCGATGGCATCGGCATAATCGTCCGCCGTCAGTCGCCCGAAAATCAGCGGTACGGCGACCATGTACTGAATGCAATGATCGCGATCGGCATAATTGGAAAGCGGGCCGGTCTTGTCGATGATGCGCACCCCGGCTTCCTGGGTTTCGATCTCGATGCGTTCGATCTGATCTATCCTGCCGGCGACTTGTGGATGCAAATTCATCGCACATTCGACGGCCGTCTGCGCGTGGAACTCGGCCGGAAAAGAAATCTTGAAAAGGACATTCTCCATTACGTAGCTGCCGAACGGACGCTCGAACTCGAAACTCTTGCCTTTGAACGCGACGTCGTAGAAACCCCACGTCTTGGCGGTCAGCGCCGACGGATATCCCACGCATCCCTTCACCGCATTCAGCGCGTGCGTCACCGCGCGGCGGCACGCATCGCCAGCCGCCCAGCTCTTGCGCGGACCCGTATTCGGCGCGTGTCGATACGTGCGCAGCACGCCGTTGTCGATCCAGCTATGCGACACGGCATCGATGATTTCGTCCTTGTCGCCGCCGAGCATGTGAGTAGCGACCGCCGTCGATGCGAGGCGCACGAGAATGACGTGATCCAGCCCGACGCGATTGAACGAATTCTTCAACGCGTAGCAGCCCTGGATTTCATGCGCCTTGATCGCGTATCCGAGCACGTCGCGCACCGTGAGCGGCTTCTTGCCGTCGCGGACATTTTTCCGCGAAACGTAATCCGCGACCGCGAGGATTGCGCCGAGATTGTCGGACGGATGACCCCACTCCGCGGCAAGCCACGTGTCGTTGAAATCGAGCCAGCGCACCTGCACGCCGATGTTGTAGGCGGCCTGCACCGGGTCCAGTTCGTGGCTCGTGCCTGGCACACGAACGCCGCCCGGCATGGTCGCGCCGGGAACGAGCGGGCCGAGATGCTTCACGCATTCCGGAAATTTCATCGCCAGCATCGCGCAGCCGAGCGAATCGAGCAGCATGTAGCGCGCGGTATCGAACGCTTCCTGTGAGTCGATTTCGTAGTCGACGACGTAATCGGCGATGTCGACCATCGGCCGGTCGGGATCCGGCCGCACGGCCGAGCGGATATCGTGATGGCTCATGGCAATCCTGATGAGAAATCCAGTCCGCTATTTTGCCAGAAGGCCGCGCCGAGCGCGCTTGCTAACGTTCTCGTAAACCCCATTTCGATAGCCTGATCGATGTCGGAGCGCGTCAAACAGGAGTTGCCGCATGAAAGCCGTTGGATTGAGTCATTATCTTCCCATCGACGATCCGAATTCACTGCAGGATGTCGAGTTGCCGGTGCCCGCGCCCGGTCCGCGCGATTTGCTCGTTCGCGTGAAAGCCGTGTCGGTGAACCCTGTCGACACGAAGGTGCGGTCGACGGTGAAAGATGCGCCCGAGCCGAAGATTCTCGGTTACGACGCCGCAGGCATCGTCGAAGCGGTCGGCAACGAAGTATCGCTGTTCAAACTTGGCGACGAAGTGTTCTACGCGGGCGACATCACGCGCTCGGGAACGAACGCCGAGCTTCATCTTGTCGATGAACGCATCGTCGGAAGCAAACCGAAAACGCTGGATTTCGCCGAGGCCGCCGCCCTGCCGCT
>DATAVJ010000139.1:0-24171 GCA_036267795.1 Rudaea sp. | reverse complement strand
TTTCCAGGCTTCTTCGTCCTTGTCCGACCACCCTTTCTGCTTTTCGAGATACGCGCGCAGGCGTTTCAGCGGTTCGCGCGTCATCGCTTCCTTCACTTCGGCGTCGGGGCGAGAACGGCGCGCATCGTCGGCGGTGGTGTGATCGGACAATCGATACGTCACCGCTTCGATGAGCGAGCCGCCGTGGCCGTGGCGGGCGCGCTTGATGGCGTGATCGAGTGCGGCGCGCATGGCGATGATGTCGTTGCCGTCCACTTGTATACTTTCGATGCCGGCGGCGAAGCCTTTCTGCGCGAGCGTCTTCGCGCCGGTTTGCGCCTTGCGCGGCACCGAGATCGCGTATTGATTGTTTACGATCACGCATATCAGCGGCAGCGTCATCGCGCCGGCCACGTTGATGGCGCCGTAGAAATCCGCTTTCGAACTGCCGCCGTCGCCGACGACGGTGACGGCCACGCGCGGTTCCTTGCGGATCTTGAAGGCGAGCGCGGCCCCGGCGGCGTGCAGGCATTGCGTCGCGATCGGCACCGACCATGCGAAATCGTGTTGCGGTCCTGAGAAATTGTTGCCGCGCTCATCGCCGCCCCAATACAAAAGCACTTCGCGCGGTTTTACGCCTCGATAAAATTGCGCGCCGTATTCGCGGTACATCGGCGCGAACAGGTCGTCTTCCTGCATGGCCGATCCGATCGCCACATGCGCGGCCTCGTGACCGAGACACGACGCATAGGTGCCGAGCTTGCCCGTGCGCTGCAAGGCGATCGCCTTGCCGTCGAACACGCGCACGAAACTCATCAGTTTGTACAATTCGACAAGCTGTTTGATGTCTTTGGCGACATCGGGCAAATCGGTGCGGACGAGTTTTCCTTCCGCATCGAGGTATTGCAGGTATTCGATTTCGAATGTGGCGACGACCGGCACAAAAGCGCTCCGCAAATCGGGTTGTTAGTTAACAATTCCGCGATGACAATGGCAAGGCGGGCCGCAATAAAATATACCGCTGGTCATGGCGATGCACGGCATAAGGCCGTAACATTGCGCGTTCCGCTGTCGGCATTTTGCTGCCCATGACGAAAGCCAATCAACGTGAACTGGAATCCGGCATCGAACTGGATCTGCGCGACCGCCTGACCTACGGCGGCTACCTGCAGTTGAACCAGTTGCTGTCTGCGCAGAAGCCGCTGTCGAATCCGCCGCATCACGACGAAATGCTGTTCATTATCCAGCATCAGGTCGCGGAGTTGTGGATGAAGCTGGTGGTGCACGAAGTGCGGGCCGCGCTGGTGCATCTGCGCCGCGACGATGTCGACACGTGCCTGAAGATTCTCGCGCGCGTGAAGCACATTCAGAGTCAGTTGTTCGAGCAATGGGCGGTGCTCGAAACGCTCACGCCGAGCGAATACATCCAGTTCCGGCACGTGCTCGGCCCCGCATCCGGGTTTCAGTCGCTGCAATATCGGCTGATCGAGTTTCTGTTCGGCAACAAGAATGCGGAGATGCTGGCCGTGTTCGCGCACGATCCGTCGCATCAGTCCGAATTGCGCGAAGCGCTGCAAGCGCCGAGTCTGTACGACGAATTCCTGATGTTTCTCGCGCGGGCGGGTCACGCCATTCCGCAATCGTGCCTGCAGCGCGACTGGACGATGCCCCACCGAGACACGCCCGCATTGATTCCGGCGCTGCGCCGCATCTACGAAAATCCCGAACAGTTCTGGGCCGAATATCATCTGTGCGAGCAGCTGGTCGATGTCGAAGAAAGCTTCCAGCTTTGGCGCTTCCGCCACATGAAAACGGTGGAGCGCATCATCGGCCACAAGCGTGGCACGGGCGGCTCGTCCGGCGTGTCGTTCCTGAAGAAGGCACTGGATTTGACGTTCTTTCCGGAGCTTCTGGAAGTGCGCACGGTGATCGGAACCGGTTAAGCCGTTTCGTCTTACAATACGCATTCGAGGCGCGGATGCGCCGTGGCAGTGACGGAGTCGGCCATGAATGCACAACTCAACACCGGCATGCAGCCGGTGCAGTTCGAAAATCCGATGGGCGTCGACGGATTCCAGTTCGTTGAATTCGCCGCGCCGGACGCAAAATTGCTGCACGATTTTTTCAAGCGCATGGGGTTCGCCGCTGTCGCGAAACACAAGACGCGCGCGATCACGGTATATCGCCAGTGCGCGTGCGATTTTCTCGTCAACGAAGAACCGAATTCGTTTGCGGCGGATTTCGCGAAAAAGCATGGTCCCTGCGCGTGCGGATTCGCCATCCGCGTAAGCCGCCCGGCCGAATGGGCGTGCGAACAGGCCGTCAAAAACGGCGCGGAGAAAATCGAGGACAAGGCATCGACGAAAGCCATCGCCGCGCCCGTCATCAAGGGCATCGGCGATTGCATGCTCTACCTCGTCGATCGCTATGGCGACAAAGGCAGCATCTACGACAACGAGTACGAATGGCTCACGCCGGACCGCAACCCGAAAGGATTCGGACTCACATTCATCGATCACCTCACGCACAATCTGTTCTTTGGCAACATGGCGAAGTGGGCGGGTTACTACGAGCGTTTGTTCAACTTCCGTGAAATCCGTTATTTCGATATCAAGGGCGCGAAAACCGGACTCGTCTCCAAGGCAATGACAGCGCCCGACGGCATGGTGCGCATTCCGCTCAACGAATCGTCCGATCCGAAAAGTCAGATCAACGAATACCTCGACGAGTACAAAGGCGAAGGCATCCAGCACATCGCGTGTTTCACCGACAATATCTACGAAACGATCGAAGCGATGCGCGGGCAAGGCGTCGAATTTCTGGATACGCCGAATGCGTACTACGAAATTATCGACGAGCGCATTCCGAATCACGGCGAAGATGTCGCGCGCATGCGCAAGAACAAAATCCTGATCGACGCCGACGCGGAAACGAAGAAGAAATTGCTGCTGCAGATTTTCACGCAGAACGCGATCGGCCCGATTTTCTTCGAGATCATCCAGCGCAAGGGCAATCTCGGTTTCGGCGAAGGCAATTTCCAGGCGCTGTTCGAATCGATCGAGCGTGAACAGATGAAGCGCGGCGTTCTCTGATCCCATGAGCGCTGCCAGCGACAAAGTCGTTCCATTGCGCGAATTCGCGCCGGCCAAGCCGGACCGCGATCGCTACATGTCCGGCTTCGGCAACGAGTTCGCCACCGAGGCCGTGCGGGATGCGTTGCCGCACGGGCAAAATTCGCCGCAGCACAGCGCGCTCGGTCTATACACGGAGCAATTGTCCGGGACAGCGTTCACGGCACCGCGCCACGCCAATCGGCGCAGCTGGCTGTACCGCATGCGTCCCGCAGCGATGCATCATCCGTTCGAAAAGTTGCAAAGTACACATTTCCACAATGAGTTCGACGGCGCGGATGCCACGCCGAACCAGTTGCGCTGGGATCCGCTGACTGTTCCCGACACGCCGACGGATTTCGTCGACGGCCTGTTCACGATGGCGGGCAACGGCAGCGCCGCGTCGCAGAGCGGATGCGGGATTCACGTGTTCGCGGCGAATAGTCCGATGCACGGCCGTTTCTTTTACAACGCCGATGCGGAAATGGCGATCGTTCCGCAACTCGGACGGCTGCGCATCGGTACGGAACTCGGCGTAATCGAAGTAGAGCCGCAGGAAGTGGCCGTGATCCCGCGCGGCGTGCGCTTCCGCGTCGAATTGCCGGACGGGCAGGCGCGCGGTTATGCCGCCGAGAATTTCGGCGCGATGTTGCGCTTGCCGGAACTCGGCCCGATCGGCTCGAACGGGTTGGCGAATGCGCGCGATTTCCTCACGCCCGTCGCTTCGTTCGAAGATGCCGAAGGCGAATTCGAACTCGTGGCGAAATTCCAGGGCAAGCTGTGGTCTGCGCGCATCGATCATTCGCCGCTGGACGTCGTCGCGTGGCACGGTAACTACGCTCCGTACAAATACGATTTGCGCCTGTTCAACGCGATCGGATCGATCAGCTACGATCATCCCGATCCGTCCATCTTCACCGTGCTCACGTCGCCGAGCGACACGCCGGGCGTGGCGAACATGGATTTCGTCATCTTTCCACCGCGCTGGCTCGTCGCCGAGCACACATTCCGGCCGCCGTGGTTCCATCGCAATATCGCCAGCGAATTCATGGGCCTCGTGCACGGCGCGTACGACGCGAAGGCCGGCGGCTTCGTTCCCGGTGGCGCGAGCCTGCACAATTGCATGAGCGGGCACGGGCCGGACGCCGCGAGTTTCGAGAAGGCGACGCACGCCGATACGACGAAACCCGATCACGTCACCGACACGATGGCGTTCATGTTCGAGACGCGCAACGTGATCCGTCCGACGAAACAGGCACTCGAATCGCCGCACCTGCAGCGCGATTACTACGCGTGCTGGCAAGGCTTGAAGAAGCATTTCCATCCGCCTCAGTCTTAGGAAAAAGAAGACACATGAAACTCGCTAGCCAGAAAGAGGGCGGAAGGGACGGCACGCTCGTCGTCGTCGATAAAGAATTGAAAAAAGCGGTGCGCGTTACCGACAGCGCACGCACATTGCAGGCGGCGCTCGAAGATTGGAGCAATGTCGCGCCGCTGCTCAACCGCGTCTACGAACTGCTCAACGCGACGCACGCCGAGACGGTCAACGGCGAAAGCGTGTTTCCGCTCGATCCGGCGAAACTTGCCGCGCCATTGCCGCGCGCCTACGAATTCGTCGACGGCAGCGCGTATCTGCCGCACGTCGAACGCGTGCGCCGTGCGCGCGGTGCGGAAGTGCCGAAAAGTTTTTATTCCGATCCGCTGATGTATCAGGCCACCAGCGCGGGTTTCTACGGACCGCGCGATCCGGTGCTCGTGGCAAGCGAGATGTACGGTATCGATCTCGAAGCCGAAGTCGTCATCGTCACCGACGACGTGCCGATGGCGGTTTCAGCCGATGACGCGGCGGCGCACATCCAGCTGATCGGACTCATCAACGACGTTTCGTTGCGCAATCTGATTCCGGACGAGCTCGCCAAGGGTTTCGGATTTCTGCAATCCAAACCGCGTTCGGCGTTGTCGCCGGTATTCGTCACGCCCGACGAGCTCGGCGACGCGTGGAAAAGTGGAAAAGTACACTTGCCGTTGTCAACGCATATCAACGGCGCGAAATTCGGTGCGCCGGAGGCGGGCGACGATATGCAGTTCAGCTTCGCCGAACTCGTGGCGCACGCCGCGAAGACGCGGCCGTTGAGCGCGGGAACGATCGTCGGCTCGGGTACCGTCGCCAATCAGGACGAAAGCCTGGGTGCGTCATGCCTGGCCGAACGGCGCACGCTCGAGACGATCGCCAACGGCACGCCGACGACGCCGTTCCTCAAATTCGGCGATACGGTGCGCATCGAAATGTTCGACAAGGCGGGGAAGAGCGTTTTCGGCGCGATCGAGCAGGAAATCCGGAACGCGTAAAAAGTTTTGATTTTTCCTGTGCGCTGGCGCTAGGCTGGGCAAAAGGGGAGACAACATGGCCGGCGAGCGGATCAAGCTGTACAGCTATTGGCGTTCAAGTGCGGCGTATCGCGTGCGCATCGCGCTCAATCTGAAGGGGCTGCCCTACGAGCTGATTCCCGTTCATCTGATCAACAACGGCGGCGAGCATCACAGCGAGGCGTATCAGGAAATCAATCCGCAGCAAAAAGTGCCCACGCTGATCGACGGCGAACGCATCATCCGCCAATCGATGGCGATCGTGGAATACATCGAGGAAACCTACGACGGCGAACATCGGCTGATGCCCGTCATGGCGCGCGAGCGTGCGCGCGTGCGTGCACTGGCGCAGATCGTCGCGTGCGATATCCACCCCGTCAATAATTTGAGCGTGATGCAGTACCTCGAACACGAGTTCAACACGCCGCAGGTGGAGCGCGATCGCTGGACGCGGCATTGGATCACCGAAGGGTTCAAGGGATTGGAAAAATTGCTGGCGACGAACCCATCGACGGGCCAGTTTTGCGAAGGCGACGAACCGAGTCTCGCGGACATTTGTCTGATTCCGCAGGTGTACAACGCGTACCGGTGGTCCGTCGATATGGATCAGTTCCCGCTGATTCGGAAGATCAGCGACGAGTGCATGAAGATGGAAGCGTTCGATCGGGCGAAGCCGGAGAATCAGCCGGATGCGCCGAAGGCTTGACGTCGCGCTTCGTTCTAGAAATCGAAATTCTCAAATGCCGCCAACGTGATCCGCGCACAGGATGTGCGCGGTTCGACGCAGGCACAGGGACGTGGCTTCGGCGAACACAGCCTACGCGAAGAACAAACGTATTTTCTTTGGTTACTCTCTTTGCACGGGCAAAGAAAGTGACTCGCTCGCCGCAGGCGAGTGAAAGCTTTGGCTTTCTAAGACACGACGATCAAAGGCAAAGAGCTGGATTCCAGCTTTTGCTGGAGTGACAAGCTGGGGCTCAGTAAGCTGTCGCTTCGTACGGATCGTGCACCGGATTGTCGCCGCCCCCTTCCGCCAGACGAATCTTCAGCGCCAGACCATCGCGCGAATCGGCCTTGCTCAACGCCTCCTCGAGCTCGATCTTGCCTTCCTTGTACATGGTAAACAGCGATTGATCGAAGCTGATCATGCCTTCTTCCAAACTGCGCTCCATCGCTTCTTTCACTTCGTGCACCTGACCGCGGCGCAACAAATCGCGGATGTGCGGCGTGTTGAGCAGCACTTCGACAGCAGGCAGGCGACGCCCGTCTTTGCCGATCACCAGCCGCTGACTGATCACCGCGCGCAGGTTCAGCGACAAGTTCATCAAAATGTTCTTGTGCGCCGCTTCGGGGAAGAAGTTGAGGATGCGTTCGATAGTTTGGTCGGCGTTGTTCGAATGCAGTGTCGCCAGACAAATGTGGCCCGTTTCCGAAAACGCGATCGCCGCTTCCATGGTTTCTTCGTCGCGGATTTCGCCGATCATGATCACGTCGGGCGCCTCGCGCATCGCATTTTTCAGCGCCTCGTGATAGCTGTGCGTATCGAGTCCGACTTCGCGCTGATTCACCACCGATTTCTTGTGGCGATGCAAATACTCGATCGGATCTTCGATCGTGAGGATGTGGCCCGACGTATTCGCGTTGCGGTGATCGATCATCGCCGCCAGCGTGGTCGATTTGCCCGAACCGGTGGCGCCGACGACGAGGATCAGCCCGCGCGGTTCCATGATGATTTCGCGGAACAACGACGGCAGCCGCAGTTGTTCGACGCTGGGAATCTCGCTCTTGATGGCGCGGATCACCATGCCGACTTCGCCGCGCTGCTTGAACACATTGATACGGAAGCGGCCAGCGTCTTTCACGGCGATGGCGAGATTCAGCTCCAGATTGCGCTCGAACTGCGGCACCTGGCCTTCGTCCATCAGCGAATACGCGATCTTCTTGACCATGCCGCCCGGCAGACCCGTATTGCCTAGCGGATAAAGCTTGCCCTCGACCTTGATGTTCACGGGTGCGCCGGTCGTCAGGAACATGTCCGACGCGCCCTTTTCGGTCATGAGCTTGAGGAAGTAACCGATATCCATGACTCGCCTCTTGTTGCGTTCGCGCCCCGGTGGCGCTTTGTCGGGCCTCAGGGATGCGAAAATCGCGCCCGCCATTGCCATGCGTCGGCGCAATTCCCACAATAGCCACACCCCGACCCCGCGCCTGTCTCGAACAGGCCCTTTGTGGCCCTGATGTTATGACACCAAATTCGCCAAAAATCCATCGAGCAATAGTCATTCTGGCCGTCATTCTGGCCATCGCTTTGGCCGGTTGCGCCAGCAAACCGCCGCCCAACGTGGGACTCGACGACGCCTCGCGCGCCTTGCAGACGGCGCGAACTGCCGGAGCGCCGACCTATGCGCCGCTGGAGCTGCGCAACGCGGAAGATCGTTTGAGCCAGGCAAGGGCAAGTTTTGACAAAAATAATTACGAGGATGCGTCACGTTTCGTCCAGGAGTCGGAGGCCGACAGTGAACTGGCATCGGTGAAGTCGCGCCTCGGCAAGGCGCGCGACAGAGCCGACGCGCGCGCTCGAGAAAACGCGCAGCTGCAGACCGATACCGGCAACGCAACTCCGGCGACGGGCGGAGAACAGCCATGAAGCGAATCGTTTTGGCGGCATTGCTCATCGCCTTTGCCACCGCCAGCCACGCTGCGCGGCAGGATCTCGATTACGAACGCCTGCGTGCAAGCTTAAACGCGCTCGCCGCCGATCCGGTATTGGGCAATCTCGCGCCGGCGGAGCGCGCATTGGCCGAACAGGCGGTGCAGACATTGAACGACTCGTCCGGCGGCAAGGGCGAACATGCGCATCGGCTGTATATCGCCGAACGACGCGTCGATATCGCCTACGCTGCGGCACAGGCCGTCGACGCGGAGCGTCGCGTCGCGCAGCTCGATCGCGATCACGACCGCATCCTGCTCGAAGCCAGCCGCCGCGAAGCGGAAAACGCGCGCATGGAAGCAGAAAAACAGCGCATCCAGAGCATGCTGCAAGCCGAAGAATCCGATCGACTGCGTGCGCAGGGCGAAGAAAACGCGCAAGCCGCCGAAGCCGCGCGCGCGCAAGCCGCGCAGACGCAGCGGTTGGCCGATGCGCAGGCGAAAGAAGCCGAGCTCTCGCGCAAGGAGGCGCAACTCGCCGAACTGGCGGCCGCCGATTTACGCGGACGTTTGCAGAACATGCGCGCCACGCGCGGCGCGGAAGGCATGCAGATGACGCTCGACGATATTGCCTTCGCGCCGGGCCGCGCAGCGCTGCGGCCGGAGGCGAAAGCGAGCCTCGGCAAGCTCGTCGCGTTCGTCAATCGTGATCCGGCGAAACCCATTCGCATCGAAGGCCACACCGACAGCCGTGGCAACCCCAACGCGAATCAGATGTTGTCGCAGCGGCGTGCCGATTCGGTGCGCGATGCGCTCATCGCGGCAGGCGTCACGGCGAACCGCATGACCAGCATCGGGCTGGGCGAAGATCAGCCTGTCGCGGACAATCAAACAGAAGAAGGACGCGCGAAAAATCGCCGCGTCGACGTGATTCTGGAAGATCAGCCGCACTGATCGACCATTTATCGGCTTACTAATTTTTCACAACTGCGGCCACGAAAATCATCGCTTTTTCAAGCGATTAGCCGTTTGAAAAATTGCGGTTGCGTGACAGGAATTTCGGGAGTAGGGTTGGGTCGTCGCCGATGGAACCTTCCATTTGGCGACGCCACCTGAAGCGAGTCCATGACCGAAATTACTGCGCAAACATCACCGCAGAATTCGCCCAGATTTTCGACAAAATCAGTGGCGAGCGGCACGCAGACAAGTGTTCGCATCATCTCGCAATTCCCACCCATGATTTACACGAACCTGCACGCGCGGCTGTGCGTGCGTTCGCGTCGAGAATAAAGAGGAGGTCGGCTGATGTTCGAGAACCAGCAAAACGACGTCGAAACATTGATAAAGAGCGATTCGGAGTTCCGCAGCCTTTATCAGCGCCACCAGGAACTCGACAGCAAAGTACGAGATGCAGAATTAGGCGTGTTGCCGTTGGACGACACGACACTGCACAACATGAAAAAAGAAAAATTGTGGGCCAAGGACAAGCTCACCACGATGTGGGAACGGCATCGGATCTCCACACACTGAATCTTTCCGTGCCGGCGCGCCGCTGGACGACGCGCCGGTAACCCATTCGGCTGATCGGTCGAACTGATCCAGCCCAAGTGCGCCGCGAAGCGCGCAGCCCCTTGTTGTATCATTGCAAGCTCCAATCGCTTCGTTCTTGTCTCGGCGGCGATCTGCGCGCGGCGCGCGCATGGATAGCCGCTTCGTTCATTCCGGGGTTTGCATGAGTATCCACAACAGCGTGCTCGAACTGATCGGCGAGACGCCGATCGTGAAAGCGCAACGGCTCGATTGTGGAAAATGCGAACTTTTCCTCAAATTGGAAAATTCCAATCCGGGCGGATCGATCAAGGATCGCATCGGCCTGTCGATGATCGAGTCGGCCGAGCGTGCCGGCAAGATCAAGCCGGGCGACACGCTCGTCGAAGGCACCGCAGGCAACACCGGCATCGGACTGGCGCTCGTCGCGCAGCAGAAGGGCTATCGGCTGATTCTCGTCGTGCCCGATAAAATGAGCCGCGAGAAAATCTTCAACCTCAAGGCGATGGGCGCGGAAGTCGTGCTCACGCGCTCCGACGTGGCCAAAGGCCATCCGCAGTATTACCAGGACATGGCCGAACGCCTCGCCCACGAAACGCCCGGCGCGTATTTCATCAACCAGTTCGGCAATCCCGACAATCCGCGTGCGCATGAAGAATCCACCGGCCCTGAGATCTGGCGCCAGATGGACGGCAAGCTCGACGCCATCGTTTTCGGTTGCGGATCGTCCGGAACGATGACAGGCCTCTCGCGCTACTTCGCCGGCGTGGCACCCAATCTCGAACTGGTGCTTGCCGATCCGGTCGGCAGTATCCTCGCGCAGTTCATCAACGAAGGCACGCTCTCGACAAAGTCCGCATCGTGGATGGTCGAAGGCATCGGCGAAGATTTCCTGCCGAGTATTTCCGATTTCTCGCGCGTGAAAAAAGCCTACGCGATCACCGACAAGGAAAGTTTCCTCGCCGGCCGCGAACTGTTGAAGAAGGAAGGCATCCTTGGCGGATCGTCCACGGGCACGCTGCTCGCCGCCGCGCTGAAATATTGCAAGGAACAGACGACACCCAAGCGCGTACTTCTGTTCGTCTGCGACACCGGCAACAAATATCTGTCGAAGATGTACAACGACTACTGGATGCTCGACAATGGTTTTCTCGAACGCGAGCCCACCGGCGATCTGCGCGACCTGATCCTGCGCCCGTATTCGCAGCGCGACACTGTCGTCGTCGGACCCGCCGAGCCGCTGGTCGTCGCATATCAGCGCATGAAACTGTACGACGTCTCGCAACTGCCCGTGATGGACGGCGACAAGATCGTCGGTATCCTCGACGAATCCGACGCGCTCATTCACGTGTATGGCGACGAATCCAAGTTCCGCGATCCCGTATCGACGGCGATGGTCAGCCGCCTGCAGGTTATCGACGTCGCATCGTCCATGGAGTCGCTATTGCCGATTTTCGACGCCGGCCACGTCGCTATCGTGATGGACGACGACAGATTCCTCGGCCTCATCACGCGCATCGATTTGCTGAATTATTTGCGGCGGCGCGTGCAATGATGCGGTGCGTACTACGCCTTCCATAGTACGCAGATAGATGATAAAATCCTGGCGGAATACTCAAACTCGTCGATTCGCCGAAGAGGGCAAGAAAAAGCCGGCAGGTTTGGACGGCGACGCAGCAATGGAATTGCTGGCGGTTCTGGATGCGGCAACATCGTTGAAAGATTTGAGCATGCTGCGGTCTGTTCGACTGCACAAGCGCGTTGGCGGACGCCGCGGACAATGGTCAATCACGGTGAATGGTCCGTGGCGGATATGCTTCGGGTTTTCCGACGGCGATGCGTGGAATGTGGAAATCGTCGACTATCACTGAGAGGAATTCCTATGCTGCCCATACATCCCGGTCGAATCTTGAAACGCGAGCTGCTGGCGCGCGAACTTTCAGCAAATCGGCTCGCCATAGCATTGCGACTGCCGTCCGGCCGTGTCACCGATATTCTCAATGGCAAACGTGGTATTTCACCGGAAACAGCCCTGCGGCTGGGTTGTTATTTCGGAAACGAGCCGCGTTTCTGGCTGAATCTGCAGACAGCGTATGAACTGGCTGTTGCCGAGCGTGAAGTAGGCAAACGTGTTTCCTCTGAAGTCACGCATCACGCGGCATAGTTGGAACTGAAAGGAATTTCATGAACAAAAAATCCCTCGGCCTCGGCACGCGCGCCATTCACGCCGGCCAAAGTCCCGATCCTTCGACCGGCGCCATCATGGTGCCGATTTACGCGACGTCGACGTACGTGCAGAAAAGTCCCGGCGTGCATCAGGGCTACGAATATTCACGCACGCAGAATCCCACGCGTATGGCGTACGAACGCTGCATCGCGGATCTCGAAGGCGGCAGCGCCGGTTTCGCCTTCGCATCGGGGCTCGCCGCGGCGGCGACCGTGCTCGATCTGCTCGATAGCGGCAGCCATGTCATCGCGATGGACGATCTGTACGGTGGAACATATCGCCTGTTCGAGCGTGTGCGCCGGCGCAGCGCCGGGCTTGATTTCACCTTCATCGATTTGAACGATTCTGCGGCGTTGAAATCGGCGCTGAAGCCGAACACGCGGATGATCTGGGCGGAAACGCCGACGAATCCGATGCTCAAGCTCGTCGATCTCGACAAACTCGCTGCATTCGCGCGCAAGCACGGATTGATCCTCGTCGTCGACAACACGTTTTGTTCGCCGATCCTGCAGCGTCCGCTCGAATTCGGCGCGGACATCGTGCTGCATTCGGCGACGAAATATCTCAACGGACACTCCGACATGGTCGGCGGTATCGTCGTCGTCGGCGACGACAAAGCGTTGGCGGAGCAGATGGGATTTTTGCAGAACTCCGTCGGTGCAGTCGCCGGTCCGTTCGATTCTTTTCTCGCCATGCGCGGACTGAAAACGCTGCACCTGCGCATGCGCGCGCATTGCGATGGCGCGCGCGAACTCGCGGGATGGCTCGATAAACATCCCGCGATCGAACGCGTGATCTACCCGGGCCTCAAATCGCATCCGCAATATGCGCTGGCAAAAAAACAAATGGATGGCAGCGGCGGCATCATATCGGCCGACGTGAAGGGCGGGCTGCGCAATGCGCGCCGCATGCTCGAACGCTGCAAATTGTTTTCGCTTGCCGAATCGCTTGGCGGTGTCGAAAGCCTCATCGAACATCCGGCGATCATGACGCACGCTTCGGTGCCGCCGGTGAACCGCAAACGGCTCGGCATCAGCGATGGTCTGATCCGTTTGTCGGTCGGCGTGGAAGATGTCGCCGATTTGCGCGCTGAACTCGATGCCGCGTTGCGCTAGCGCTTCGGCGCGGACTTGAACAACTCGGTCCACGCGCGCCGCACGTAGTCGCGCTGATAAAAGTGGGGCTCGACCCATGACGCGAATTCGCTGGCTGGAACGCGACGCGTTTTCTGTATGACCGCGCGTTTCCGGCGCATTGCCGGAATTCCTTTGATCGCGTCGCGATAAAGCCGCCAAAGCACGCGCGCTTTGCCGCGGCGCACGTGACGCAACCAGATTGCCACATGCAGGACGACGAACCACGGCAGCGAGCGTAAAAACCATCCGAGCGGCGCGTTCTTCACCAGCCACCAGATCGAATTGCGAATGCCGTGATAGAGGACGAAATCGTTGTCCGGGCCACCCGACGACAACGACCGCGCATGATAAACGATGGCATCGTCCGCATATGCTGGCCGATAACCGAGCCAGCGTGCGCGAACAGCGAGGTCCGTATCTTCGGCGTAGCAGAAAAACGTTTCGTCGAACCATTCGCCGTGCGTCGTTTGCAGATCTTCCAGCAAACGCCGCGTGAATAGCGCACATCCGCCGCTGGGTCCTAGCAATATTTCGTCGTCGCGCTTGCGGTTGGATGCCAACGTCGAGCGAAATAATGTTATGCCGAGACTGTCCACGGTCGAGGCCTTCTCGTCGAGCATTTTCGCAGCGACGAGATCCACACGATTGGCTGGATCGAGCTTTGCTCGCAGCGCCGTGATGAACCCCGGTGTCGGGCGAGTGTCGCTGTTTAGAAAAAGAATTGTGTCGATCGATGGATTTTGCAGAATCTCGCGAATCAGGAAATTCGATCCGCCGGCGAATCCAAGATTTTTGTCGGCCGCGAGAACGGTCATCTTTCCACGACCGTGTTTTTCCGCAAACCCAGTCAACGCGGCGGCTTCACCATGTTCAGAACCGTTGTCCAGAACGAACAGAAGGATATGCTCCGATCGATCCGTCAACACTGCACCGATGCACGCCTGCGTTGCTTCGACAGTGCGAAAATTGATGATCGTTACGGCCAGCGCCATATCGATGCGTCAAACCGGAACTTTAGTAATTACGTCGGGGTAGGAGTTGTTGAGAACGTCGTCGATATCCACATCCCAGGCCAGGTTCGTTTCGCCGATTTTTCTGAACAGGACCGATGACGCGAGGAATCCCGCCGGATGTTCGACGAAATTCGTCGCGGCATGACAACGATTCGCAACGACGAATGCGGGTTCGCCCATCGCCGCCTCGATGATTTCGAATCCGGTCGCCCGGTTGAAAATCGACGCCCACGCGTCGGAGGAGAACCGCCAGAAATCCCAGGGCTGATCGTGCAACGGCCAGCACTGATGCGTGATGAAAAAGCCGACACCGTCCGGTTCCATGACGCGATTCAGTTCGATCGCGAATTTCCACGGCATCAACAAATGTTCGAGAACCGAGAACGACATGACTGCGCGGAAGCGCTTTTGCGGAAACAATTTCGACAATTTGTGCGCATCGCCTACGACATCCACATTCTCGCCCGCGAGGATATCCACTCCCGTGTATGCCCACGACGAAGGCAGGAATTGGCGACGCGTCACGCCCGAGCGCGCGCGCGAGCCGATTTCGAGCGCTGCGCCACTCTGCATTGATGACAATTGCGCCAAGAACTTGTGCAGCAACCGATGTCCTGGATCGTCCGCCAGATGTCGCGTGCCGAGGTTTGCAAAACTTTCCGAACTGCCGTCGTCGAATTCGGCGACGATCGTACCGGCTACGACCTCGGCGGACGGTTGCGACACCTGGAACCGGCCACTGAAACGGCAATGACTCGCTGTCGCGCCGACGACGGCGGCGACATCCGCGCTCGGCTGATTGATGTTGTCGATCGGATATCGCGTGCCGTGTGAGGTCAGAAAATGCAAACGGGTCAACGGGCTGCGCCGATTCCACAACCATCCCGATACGTTGACGACACCTGCGAAAATCATGAATTGATCGATGCGGAAATCGACATTGGATGCTGCTGGGGCGGCGCTTTTGCGCGGCAGCAAATCGCGGATTTTCCATGCTGCTTTTCCGAGAAAACTAAGCATCGATCGAACTCGATTCGTGCGCGGCAATTCGATGCGCGGCCTCGAGGTTCATTTGGGATAAGCCGTGCTGATGATGTCGCCGAGATTCGCCGGCCACGACAGCGCCGTCTCCGAAACCTTCCTGCAGATCGCGGCCGAGCCCGCGTAACCTGGAGCGTCTGCAAAACCCTTCGTAACTTTTGTGACGATATTGGCGACCATTTCCAACGGCTCTCCCATCGCTGTTTTGAGCACTTCGAAACCGGTGAACTTGTTGAAGAGCCCATGCCATGACTGATCGGTGAACCGCCAGAAGTCCCACGGTTGATCGTGCGGCGGGAAACTTTGGTGCGTCATCGTGAGCAGGAGTCCTCCGGGCTTGAGAACCTTGTTCATCTCGAGCGCAACTTTCCATGGCATGAGTAGATGCTCGAATACCGACACGGAGAAAATGGCGTCGACCGAGTTGCGATCGAAGTAGTCGGAAAGGTTGTGGGCGTCGCATACGACATCGACGTTGGGACCCGTCATGATATCGGCGCCGACGTACTCCACGCCCGGCGGCAGCAAGTTGCGGATTACGTTTCCCGATCGCGCACGTGCGCCGATTTCAACGACTTTGCCGGGGTTGACCTGACCAGCGATCGAATCGAAAAAAATTCGACGCAGCTCGTGATAGGGATCGACGCTAAGTGCCCGCGCTTGCGGATCGTCGATGTAAACGATCGCACCGGTATCCAGGTTCACCTTGAGCGCAACCTCAAGCACGCGATCGACCGATTCGATATCGGCCGTGATGTCGAAGCGGCAGCAGTGCGCGGAAGATCCGTATGCAGCCTCCACATCCGGACTGGCGAGGCGTATCCGGATCATTGTCTTTTCGCTGATCGGCGCGTGTGAATTTTTTTCGCACAATTGGATCGACGTGACTTTGGCTTGCGTTCGGAAGAACCACCCTTGCGCGCAAAATGAGCCGCGATAATGGCTCCATCGGTCGATAAACCAATGTTCACCGCTAGCCGAAACGGGCAATCGTTTGCGATCCGAAGAACTGGAGCGTTTTGCAAACAACGTTTTGATTCGTTGTCGCACGGTCGATGCGCCTGGAACTGCGAGGGAAATCAAAGCGGCAATTCCTCCGCATAGTGCGGATCGATGTGGAACCCGCTCTGCACGCCCAATGAAAGATTCGGGTTGTAATACGGATCGCCTTTTTTGAGTATCTCGGCGTGCCGTCGCTGCATATAGTCGAACTCCTTCTTGAATCGGGTTTGTTTTTCCGCGCTTTCGTCCATGCCGCGCGATTTCGATTCGAAATGCCTCAACAGCGCATAGGGCGTGAAGACCACAAGGTAGCCGAGCTCGCGCGCACGAAGACAGTAGTCGACGTCGTTGTAGCAGATGGCAAGATCGTCTTCGTTGAGTCCGTGCAATTTCTCGAAAACGTCGCGCCGCGTCATCGCGCAAGCGAATGTCACTGCGCACAGGTTCTGCAGCAAATGCGGCCGTGCGGCGTAACCGGGATGTTCGCGCGACAGAAACTGATGCGGATGCATCGCCACGACGGTTCGGTCGAGGATCACACCGGCGTGCTGTATCGTGTCGTCGGGATAAAGAAGTTTGGCGCCGACCACGCCTATTTCGGGACGCTGCGAGTGCTCCAGCATCGAGCGCAACCACTCCGGGGAAAGCACTTCCGTATCGTTATTGAGCATCAACAAGTGTTCGCCGCGCGCTTGCGTCGCGCCGAAATTGGTGATTGCCGAGTAATTGAACGGCGCATCGTAGTCGACGAAACGGATGCGCGAGTCGAGCTTCGCCAGTTCACGTTTGGTCGCGTCGGTTTTTGCGTCGACGCTGTCGTTGTCGATGCCGATGATCTCGAAATGCGGATAGTCGGTTTTGGCGAGAATCGACCGCACGCACACGTCTAGAAGCTCAGGCTTGTCGCGAAATGGAATGATGATGCTCACCAGCGGCGTGCCGTCGATCGCGTAACGGACGCGATAGGTATTCGGAAAAGGACCGTTTTCGACGTGCGCCGGTGCACCGCCAAGCTCGATACGGTGCTGCAGCGCTTTGCGGCCGGCTTCCCACGTGTACGGCTTCGCCGAAGCAATTGCGGCAGTCGAGCCGGTGATCATGCGCCAGTGATAGAGCACTTTCGGAATGTGTACAACACGCGGCGCGGCAGCGGTGAACCGAAGGAACAGGTCGAAGTCCTGCGCTCCGTCGACACCGGTTCGGAAACCGCCGATGCGTTTCAAGACGTCCGCACGCATTACCGTGAAGTGACACAGGTAGTTGTTGGAGAGAAAAAATTCGGGGCTGTAGTCCGGCTTGTAAAAGGGATTGCTTCGTTGATTGGATTCGTCCGTTTTGTCTTCGTCGGAATAAACGAGATCGGGGTCTTCTTCGACGAAGGTGCGCGCCACTTCCAGCAATGCATCGCGCGTCAACTCGTCGTCGTGATCGAGCAGCCCGATGTAGTCGCCGGTGGCAAGCGCGAGTGCCGCGTTGGACGCTATCGCGATGCCGACGTTTTCCGGCAATCGTGTGATCTTGATACGAGAATCGTTTTCTTGCGCCAATCGATCGAGCGCGGCGCGCGTCTCCGGTTTCGTCGATGCATCATCGGCAATGCACAATTCCCAGTGCGGATAATATTGTTCGCGCACGGAGTTCACAGCCAGCATCAGCCAGCGCGGATCGATGTTGTAGACCGGCATGGCGATGGAGATCGATGGATGCCGCCACATTTTTCGCATGATGTCGTCGGCGCGCTCCTGATCCATTCGTGGCTGGCGCCGCACTCTTTGCGATTGCGGAACCGCTTGCACGTACGACTGCGACTGTTGCTCCATCTGGTACGACATTGTTTTGCGCGTCAGCCAGCTCGCGTGTTTGTGCAGCCAGAGCACGAAGCGTCGTTTGCGCGAATGACTGATCCCAGGAAGGCCGTAGTAGAGCCGATACATTTTTTGCTCGAAGTTCCAGGAGAACCGGAACGTCAGCACACGCGCGACGCCTCGAAGCGGTGCGGTGATCTTCCACGACAACGATGCGCGCAGATCGTCGACGCTCTTGTTCAGCGCCGCTGCGTGCCTGCCCAGTTCGGCATGGTGTTGTCGCAGCGTATTGGTGTTGTCGTTTGCGGTTTCGAGTTCGGACGCTAACTCGGACACGCGCGTGCGTTCAAGCGCCAGATCGCGCTCGTACGCGGCGAGTTCCGACGCAAAACGTTCGTGCTCGCGCGCAGATGCTTCTTCGAGCTGACGCACATGTTCCTGCGCCCGGTTTTGGTAGTCCCGCTCTCGCTCGGCGTGCAGGCGTTCGATTTCTCTGACGCGACGGGTGCCTTCGGCACGTCCTTCGGTACGTCCTTGTTCGACGTGATGCTCGAACGCCGCCTCGAATTCCGCGAGCAGCGTATCCGGCGCCGGTGCGTCGGGATATCCTTCGACGACTGTCGGACCCGCTACGCGCGTTTGCGCATCGAGCCACGTTGCCAACGCCGCTTGTTCGGGGGAAAGCACGATATGCTCTGCACTGCGATTGCGACGCAGATCGCTGTCGATCAAGTCTGAAGGCGACGCGGCAGGCAGCGAAAGACCCTTTGCGCCCAGCGCTTCGAGCCCGTGCAGCAATCGCGCCGTTTGTGTCCGCGGTTCGGCAAGCAGCGCCGCGTAGGAAACAAAAAGCGCTCGTCGTCCCTGCAAACTGCGCAAGAGCGTGCGCAGATATTTTTCCCACAGCAGCAACGGGAATTGGCTGGTCAGAACGCCGCGATGTGTCGCGCGCAAAGACGCTGCGATCTCGCGCGGATCGCGCACGATGATGACGCATTCAGCGTGATCGACCAGCGGCAACCATAGCGGAAGCAGAATGCTGAGCCGTGGGTCTTTTATGAGCCAGGCGGTGCCGTGTGCGCGGAGGGAGGCAACAGTCGGTCGAACGGCCTCATGCAGCGCGTTGGCTTGCTCGTGAGTCAGCGCGCCGGGGTCGAAATCGGCTACTCGATCCCACGCATGGCCGACCGATGCGAGAAATCGATCGTGTTCGACGACTAGGTCGGTACGTTCCCAATATCCGGCCGGATTGTCTTGCGGATGCGCGGGCAGCAATTCTTCCGGCTCGCCAGCATAAGCACCTAACGCAGCGATGACGCGTGCGACGGCCGACGTGCCGGATCGGTGCATTCCCAATACCAGAATCGGTGTCGACGCAATCGCGGCGTCGTTGCTCTTGTTTATCGAACTGCCCATTACTTTTCCGCGGAAGATTTTCTATAGCTTGACTGCGTGCGATCCGGCGCGCACCCGCGCATTTCGCGTGGACATCTGAACTGTAATCAATGGATATGGTACTTGGTTAAACCGTCGATAGCGCGCTATCGACAAAAGGTTAGTTTGCGTTTTCTCGAATGATTATTTCGGCGTGTTATATGGCCATCCAGGCGCATCGCTCAATTTTATCAACGTGACATCGCCGACCGCTTTGACGGAATTCGCAGCCGGCCAAACGGGCATGTCCTTGAACAACGTCAGATCGGCGCGGCGCTGACTGTCGTTCGCCGCGTTGAGATTGGCGAATCCCATCATGTGCATGTAATTCAATATGCGTCCCATGTTCCCGCCGTCCCACTCGAAGAACGACCATCCGGACGACGACGAGATCGGACGGGGATACGACGTCTCGAAGCGTTTCGCTCCGTAGAAATCCACGGTGTAGGAACGCGATGCGCTGAAATCCGGATGCGCTTCGATGATTTTGTTGTAGACCGACGTCGCCAGCATTTCGTCATGTACACGCACGAAATAGTTTGCCGTCTGCAGGAGCGTCGATGAATAAAGAATCTGGAAGAGCGCCACAAACAGCACAAGTGCCGCGCCGGTGGCGATGCGCCGATGCGTCGATGTGAGTCCGGCCATGCAGAAGAACCAGACGACAATCGGAACGGCGACGAGCGTGCGAATCGGCATGAATCCGTCGGCAAGGAAGTGCTGCAGGAACGGAACGCCCAAAATGCATGCGGCGAAAACGCAAGCGCCTGCGCGCGCGCTTGGCCGAAGCGAAGGTATTGAAGCAATGCCGCAAACTCCGAAGAGCAAAACAAGCGGGAAGGCGAATGCGTGCAATCCATAAAAATCGGGCGTGCCACCGTAGATGTCTGTCATCGCGCGCCACACTTTCAGCGCGGTCGTTAGCGGCGACTGCAGCATGAGGCGCCAATCCAGGAAGGCGCCGAGATAACTTCTATCGCTCAAATTCAGCAGGAATCGCAAGATGTTGTCGGCGATCTCGTAAATGACCAAAGCGACAATGGTGATAGACGCGAGTGCGGCCGCGCTTTGCCGCAAGAATTTCCACGTCGCGCGATCTTGCAGCCACATCGTCAACACGACGGCGAGCGAGAGCGCAAAAAAAGCGAAAATGAACGACTGATAGATGCCGATCGAAATCGCCAAGAAAATTCCGCCGGCGGCGATATCGAGAAGCGGAATTTTTTGCGGACGATCGGCAAGATGTGTGCATAGCACATCGAGGATGCGGCGGTAACGGTAGGCGGCGCACGCCATGAACAGCAGCCCTATGCCGGCCGAAGCGATGTTCGCGGCAAATGCGGCGAGAAAAATCCATGTCGGAAACGCGGCGTAGATGGGAAAAGCCGCGTAGTGAGCCGGTGCAAGTTTTCTAACAGCGAATGCGCGCAGCGAAACAACATAGGAGACCGACGCAAAAAATCCGAAGAGAAAAACCGGTAAAAAAGGTATCGTCGATTGCGGAAGCAAATACTTGTCGAAGAGATAACCGGCCCATCGTCCGGTCAACGCCCACACGCTGGAATACGTCTGCGTCGCTTCGAGTTCGTCGTCGATGGACAGCGAAAAATGCGCCATCTTGTAAAAGTAGAAGACGAAGAAAATCGCCAGCAACGCGAGTATGTCCAGCCGAAACCACGAACTAATCGCCGTTGGCGTGGACTGCATAAGACCCGTCGCCCGCGACTCATCGGAAGGTGCGCTTCTTTGCGGCGTCAATTTCATCGTGGTCGCGTACTCATAAACGGCATTGCAGAATGTACCCCGTATACGGGACGCGCATCGGATTGTTGTCGATAACGCCATCGGCCGATGGAAAAGCCATGCGCGCCAATCGCAAATATTCTTCGGGGGTGCGGACGTTTTTCCCGCGGTCATGAGCGACGAGAAAGCGCGCGATCTTCGACTGCTGGCGTGTTCTGACCGGATCGAGCGTCAACAACAATCCGTCGGCGGCGAGGACATGTCGAACGCCCGCCATCAACGCGATGACTTCCGCATCGTCGAGATGATGCAAGAGCCCGATGGCGAGAACCAGATCGAACTTGCGTTCTCCATAGCGCAATTCGCCGTCGAATTGTTCGCAGTGAAACGTGACGTTGTTCGATGGAAAACGACGCCGCGCCTTTTCAATGTAGGCGGCGTTTCGGTCGAACCCATGATAAGTCGCGTCCGGCGGCAGATAGGCGACGACATCGCCGGTTCCGCATCCGATATCGAGTATCGAGCCAGCCGCGTGCAGATGGTGCGCCGCGTAGTGACGAAGTACCCGCGCATGCCACGCGTAAGCGCCGATTCCTCGTTGGAATGCGTCGTAAAATCCCGGACGGGCCAGGATATGTCTGAGTCCTTTGCGTATTTCCGTCATGGTGCGCGTGTCGGCGAAATGCTCAAGCGCGACGCTTGCGAAACACGAATTTCGAATTGAGAACGAAGCTGACCGCGACATAGGCAGCGCATGCAATCAACTGCGCCAAGTAGACGTTCACGCCAGCGGATATGCACGCTTTCAGGGTGGCGAAATTCGCAGCGTACGAAATTAAAAAAACCACGACGAAACGCAACCACTCGTCGAGCATTCTTCCATGCGACCGAAAAACCCAATGCTTGGATTGCAGAAACGACGTAACCAATCCGGCGCCGTAACCGAGCGCGTTGCTGATGCCGGGCGTGAGTCCCAGCGCCATGCACGCAAATATGACTGAATAGCTGACGATCCCGTTGACCACGCCGGCAAGAGAGTAACGAGCAAGCAGCAAAAAAGTAGTCATGGCCGTTCGTCATCGACTGAAGTACCACCGTCGACCCTGTCGCGCACGATGAACTGCGGTTTGTGATTGAGTTTCAGGTAGGCGCGGCCGAGATACTCTCCCATGATGCCGAGGCAGAGTAGCTGCATGCCACCCATGAACAGAACGATCGTCGCCAGCGACGCCCAACCGGCCGGCGTTTCCGGATGCCGAAGTTTATCGATGATCACCGCGAGCATGACAACAGCGCTGACGACGGAAAGAATCAGGCCGGCGAAGGACGCGATCCGAAGCGGCACTACGGAGAAACTTGTCGCCATCCGCAGCCAAAGGGAGATGGATTTTCGCAAGCCGTAATTTCCTTCGCCCTGGTGACGAGGCTGATGTTCTATGGGCACGACGGTGATATTCCGCGTCGCATCCAGAATCAACCCATCGACGTATGCGTAAGGTCCGTCATAGCGAACGATCTGCTGCGCTATCGTTCCCGTGATCGCCTTGTACGACGACAGATAAAGTCCCTTCGGCTTCTTGAGCAGAATGGACGCGACGCGGTCATTGAACCAACTGCCCAGCCGTTTCCAAGCGGCGTGTTTTCTGCCGATGTACCTGGTGTAGCAAACATCGTGACCGCTTCGGATCGCGTCGACCAGTTGCGCTATCGTCCGCGGCGGATGCTGCAAATCGTCATCCATGATTACGACGACATCGCCGCTCGCCTGATTCAGGCCGGCCATGATTGCGTTGTGCTGACCGAAATTCCGCGCGAGGCAGATTCCTTTGAGGAACGGGTAGCGCAACGCCAAGGCGCGGATGACGTTCCAGCTATCGTCGGGACTCGCATCGTTGACGAGGATCACCTCGCAATTCCAGTCTGCGATGACCGCTGCGACTTGCGCAACGAGCTCGGGCAGTATCGGCGCGCTTCGGTATACGGGAATGACGATCGAAATGTCAGGCATCGCGCGGCGCTCGGTGGCCATAATACTTTTCAATCGTCGCGCGAAGATACGCGTCCGGGAATGAGACGCCGGTCCGCTGCATCGATTCGCGCATGCGCTCGACGTCGATCGGATATGAATCGCCCCGATCGATGGCATCGAAAATGGCGCGACATTCCAGAACATCTTCAAGCGTACTGACGATGTCGCGGATCGACGTGCTGTGCGTGCACGCGATATTGATCGTTTCGCCGCCGCGAGCATGGTGACGCATCACGTCCGAAGCAAGCCTGACGACATCGTCCACATCGATGATATTGCGGTGCGCACCGTTCCAGATTTGAAAGCGTTCCGATCGCGCGATTCGCGAAAATAAATAGTTGAGCAGCGTATGCGGATTTGGCGTGAATCCTGCCAGTTGCGGAAGCCGAAAGATAAAGTGTCGCGCACGTTTGCCGCGGACCAATTGCTCCATGGCGGCTTTATGCAGGACATAGGCGCTCGTCTTCGAAGCCGGATCTTCCACGCTGCACGTGCTGAAATACGCAAACGCGAGATTGTCGTCCGTATCCGCGATGGCTGCCAGCATCCGCTCGCGTTCGCGCATGAACTCGCGCGGATCGTTGCACGATGAATTCGAAACTCCCGCCGCGTATATCGTTGCATCGGGCGGCAATTGTTCGACGTGCTTGCGAAATGCCGTCGCAATCAAGCCGCTGCCAATGATCATGGAAGGGTTCGATCCGGCGAACCAACCGTCGCATGCGTCATCGCTGTTTGCCCGATTGCCTCAGTTCTTCAGTTCGGCCAGATCTCTGAATTGATCGAGCGCCTGCGGATTCGCCAGCGCATCGGTGTTCTTCACCGGCTTGCCGTGAATCGTGTCGCGCACGGCCAATTCCACGATCTTGCCTGAAATCGTGCGTGGGATGTCGGACACTTGCAGAACCTTTGCAGGAACATGGCGCGGTGTGGTGTTGTCGCGAATCTGCTTTTTGATGCGATCGCGCAGGGTGTCGTCGAGGGTCTCGCCGTCGCGCAGGCGCACGAACAAAACCACCCGTACATCGTTGTCCCATTCCTGGCCGACGGCGATGGATTCGAGAACTTCGGGCAACTGTTCGACTTGC
>DATAVJ010000138.1:0-14791 GCA_036267795.1 Rudaea sp. | reverse complement strand
CGCCGGGTGAATAGACAATCCACGATCCCGGCGCTTTCGTCACCGGCAGCCAATGCTTGAAATGCGGATTGGGCGTGAACGGGTGCGGATGATCGTCGAGGAATTCGTAACGCAACACGCCGGCGGCGATCAGCAGATGATCGAAACCGCCGCGTTGCAGTGCGGCGTCCGCATTGGTGCGCAACGTACGCAGATGATCGGGATACAAATTGGCGAGATCGACGGGCATGACGGCACCGAGAACAGCGAAGCCGCTATTGTGCCGCAGAAACAAGATGACTTCTGCGCCGGATCGGCGCCGCATGCGCGGTTAGTCGAACTGCCCGCCCGGACTCATCACCCAATTGTTGAGGACGTTGAAATCTTCCGGACCGATGTCGATGATGCGAAAGCCCGTCCAGTACAGGCCGGGCACGTTGGCCGATTCGCACCATTGCTCGTGCACGCCCACTTCGAGCTGGTGCATGTGCGCGGTCTGACCGTTCGGGAGATGGAAGCTGAATTGGAACAATGCGTCGTCGGGCAGTTGACGATTGCTGATCAGCAACATGCCGTCGGAGGAAAGATTGCCGACGTGGCCGATCTGCTGACCGGTGATCGCGTTGTTGACCTGGATCGCCTGATGCGCGCGCTTGCGGTGGGAGCGACGATGTTCGGTAGTCATGATCGTTCGCTCATGCCGGCGCGGGAACGGCATTGCCGTCGGCATCGCTGCCGACCAGATTCTTCAATGAAGACACGATCGCTTTCCAGGCGCGGTCGACGATGGTTTCGTTTTCCTGTTCGACGATGTTGGCCTGGCCCATCACGACGTCGCGCGCGAGCTGCTCCATCGTCTTTTCGTCCGTGCGCACGCCGCGCTGATTCACGAACAGGCAGCGTCCGGTTACCGTTGAAAACCACGCGAGCTTGCGGCGGATCGTGTCGCCTTGTTGATTCGTCTTGAATTCGAACCACGAGCCGAACGGCAACGTCTTGAGCCGTTCCAGCATGTTCGCCTCGGGACTTCCCGGCGCAAGCGTGCGGCGCTTTTCGGGTTTCGCCGGCGCGGTGGTGTCGTCGCCGAAACGCTGCTTGCTCTTGAGCTTGATCGCGATTTCGGTACTGGTGCTCGGATTGGCCTCGTTCGCCGCTTCTTCCGGTAAGAACAGGCGTTTGACGACCGCCTGGATGTCTTCCTGGTGATAGCCGACCTGATCCAATCCCGTTTCGATTTCGGTGCGCAGCGCCGGCGACAGTTTCGACTCGGGGTCGCCTGCACGGCCGCCTTTGTCGGCCGCCAGCAGTTGCTCGGCCACCGACAGGCGCTTCTTGTAGACGTCGCTAGTTTCGCCCTGACGCAGCAGGGTCAGCGCCAGCACGTCGGTCCAGGCCTGTTCGAGCAGCGTGCGCACCAGCTTGCCCGGCTTCGCGTCTTTCACGCGTTCGGCAATCGCGCTGCGCGCCTGCTCGCGCGCCACTTCGAGTTTCTCGCGACCGCGCGCCGCATCCACATGCCGGCGTTCGGCCGCTTCGGCCTTGCGCGCCAGCGTGTGCATGTGCGTCGACAAATCGCCGAGCATGTTTTCGATCAGATTGAGATTGCCGTCGAATTCCTGCGTGACGCGGTCGACGACCAATTGCATCTTGTCGACCAGCGCGCGGTCGGCCGGACCTTCGCTGTCGTCGACCCAATGCGTGCCGGTCTCGGCGATGGCATTGAGCAGCTGCCGGGCCGGGTGTGCGCGGCGCGTGAAGAAACTTTTGTCTTTCAACGCCACGCGCAACAGCGGTACTTGCAGTTTCGTCAGCAGCGATTGCGTGCTGCCTTCCGGACGCGTGTTCTTGGCGATGTAGTCGAACAGCATGCCGACCAGATCGATCGTGTCGGATTCTTCCGACGGCAGTTGCGGCGCGCGGCCGTCCGGTGAGATCTGGCGCAGCTGCGAAACGAGTTCCTGTTTCAGGTGCGCGACGGAACGCTGAACGACCTTGCCGCCCATCATCATCGGCGAAATGGGTTTGGACTGCAGCGCGCCGAGCACCGACTGCATATCTTCGCTGGTCGGCTGATAGCTGCCCGGCGCCGGTGCGCTCGGCATGCCCTGTGCGTGACGGCGGCCCGCCAACAATTCGCGCAGCGTCGTGAACAGTTCGGAATCGCGTTCGTCGGCGGCTACCGTCGGCGGCTGCTCGGTGGCCCAGCCCGGCACCTGCATGTTGCGTGTGCCGCCCGGCGCGCGCTCGCGCGGATCGCCCAGCGGTGGAACCGGAGTCGGCGGCGGCGTGAGGAAAGGATTCGGTGCGGTGCTTCGCGTCGGTGCGCCGACGTTCGGTGAACTACCTTGCGTCGGCATCGGACCGGGCGATGGCGCGCCCTGACTTTGATGTCCGCCCTGATTCGGCATGCCCGGCGCACCGCGCATGGGCGCGCCGCCTTGCATCGGCGCGTTGGGCATCATCGGCGTGCCGTGCGTTGGCGCTCCCGGCATTCTCGCGGCGCCGAAATTCTGCGCGCTGCCGCCGCCGTAACGCTGCGCTTGCTGCGCATCGGTTTGCGGCGTCGGTGTTTCCGGCGCCGCAGCGGCGGCCGGTTGTTCTTTTTCCGTGGCCGTCTTCGTTCGCGGCGATTGCACGCGCAGATGGCGCAGCACGCGCTGATCGATGAAATAATTGTTGATTTCATCGTACAGCGACGTGATCGCCGTCTGCCCGATGCGATCGAACACGCGATACAACAGTACGCGCTGTTCGACGGGAATATCCAGATGCTCAGTGCCGAAGCGCAATGCGTTGCCGAGATTGGTCGCGCCGATCGGCAGCGTTTCGGCATCGAAGATCGGTGATCCTGCGAGGACGGCGAAGCGATGGCCGAGCGCATACAGCGTTTGCGCTTGACGGATGTCGGTTTTCGCCGCGAATTCCTGCAGCGCCAGCGATTCTTCGAGATCGCGCGAGTCGACCAGCGACAATTCCTGTTTCAGCGGACCGCCCGGCCGAGGCTTGGCTTCGTTGCTGTCCTTGCTGCGCGGCTGATCGAAACGGGCCAGGCAATCTTCCACGGCCATCATGTAACGGGGCGCGACATCCGCGCGTCCGCGCTTGATCTCACGCAGCGTTTCGAAGTTCCGGTACTGCTGATCGTTGTTGCGGCTTTGTTCGGCGAGGCGGAACAGTTGGGCTTCGAGATCGTCGAGCGTGGCGACCAGCGTGCGCTCCATGCCGCTCGAGCAGATGCCGAGGATGCCTTCGAGCAATTGACGCACGCGTGGCGCCAGGTCGTTGCGGCTGGCCAACGTCACGAGTGTCCGTTTTTGTGCGGCCGCAGGCGGCCCCACCCCCATCTTCGCTTGGTTCATCGCCGATCCAAAGTGCTTCTCGCACTAAGCAGATTCTATGCCGACCGCCGGGATACGGCCAGCGCCGCCGCGCAGGCCAGGCGCGGCAACGCGTAAATCGCATCCTACTGCGGTTGCCAGCGAATTTCCGCGAAAACGGAACGTCCCGGCGTGTCATAGCCGTGCACGAGTTCGTAATCGCGATCGAACGCGTTTTCGAGGCGCAAGGTGACGTCCCAGGTCGATGCCAAAGCGTAGCTGGCGCGTAAATTCACCAGCGCATAGCCGGGCAGGCTGATGTCGTTGATGTCCTGGCGTTTGCCGCTGGCAAAAAATTCCACGCCGGCGCGCAGCCTGTCACCGAACGCGCGCTCGATGAGGGTGTCGGCCTTCTGCTTCGGCCGGCGCACCAGTTCGGTGTGCGCGTCTTGATCGCGCGGGTTCTGCAACGTTGCGTTGGTGCTCACCGACCAATCGTTCGCGCTCCACACATGCGCCAGTTCTGCGCCGTCGATTGCTGCGTGATCGACGTTGATCGCCTGAAACGTATCGCCGCCGGTGAAGTCGATGAGATCGTGGATGCGTGTCGAGAACGCACGCAGTTCGATTTTGTTGGCGCCGTCGACGCGCCAGTCGAGCGCCACCTCGGCGCTGCGCGAACGCTCCGGATCCAGACTCGGATTGCCCGCGAAAAGGCCGCCGAAGCCGGGCGAATACAACTCGTTCAAGTTCGGCGCGCGAAAGGCGGTGCCGTAACTCGCACTCAGGCGCAGATCGTCGGCAAATTTCCAGCCGGCTGCCGCGGATCCGGAAAATGCACCGCCAAAGGCGTCGTAGTGATCGTAGCGTCCCGCGAGTTCGCTATCGAACGCGCCGTCCTGCACGCGCCAGCCGGCGAACACGCCGTCGTTGTCGCGCGTGATGTCGTACGGCGCGCCGAAACCGGATGTATCGATGCTCACGCCGTGATCGTGGACGTAATCCAATCCGGCGACGATGTGTTGATCCGGCGAAAGCGCAACATCGTTCGTCCACGACAACTGCTGGCGCGTCGAACGAAAACCTTCCGAGAACGCGGGCGTGTCGATGTCTTCGCGCGATGTCGCCGCGCTCAGCCGGTGCTGCCAATTTCCGGAAATCGCGCCGGCCAAGTCGATGCCGATCGATTGATCGAGCGTATGCGAAATACCGTCGGTGGCGCCGTTGTCGAAATTCTGCGTGCCCGCACTGCGGAACACGCTCCCCGACAGCACGTGCGTACCGACGTGGTAGTCGCCGTTCGCAACCACGTTGTGATTTTGAAAACCGTTGTCGTCGGAGTTGTAGATGCAAAACGGATCGTTCGGACCGTTGCAGATGCCCGGATTCGTCGCAGAAAAACCGCCGACGTGGCGTGCGCCGACCTGCACGCTGAAACCGCCCGCATCCGACTGCGCGCCGATTCCCGCGCTGCCGTCGGCGCTGCGATAGGTTCCATAACTCGCCGCGATCGTCGGACCGTTCAGCCGACGCGTGAAGATCTGAATCACACCGCCGATGGCGTCCGATCCCCAATAACTCGCGCGCGGACCGCGCACGATCTCGATGCGTTCGACGGCGTCGAGCGGCAGGTTTTCGAACGCGAACGCGCCCGTGTTCGACGACGCGACACGCGTGCCGTCGATCAGCACCAGCACGTGATTCGAATTCGTGCCGCGCAGAAACACACTGGTTTGCTCGCCGGCGCCGCCGGTGCGAGTAACGTCCACGCCCGCCTGCAGCCGCAGCAGTTCGAGCAGATCCGGCGCGCCGCTGCGCTCGATGTCGGTGCGCGTGATGACGCTGACGTCGGCGAGGCTCGCGTCAGCCGTTTCGGCCACGCGCGATGCAGTGACTTCGACTGTCGGCTGCAACGCCGCATCGTCGGCATGCGCCGACTGCAGAATCAGCAAAATGGAAAAAGATAAAAGTGACTTTTGCAACATTGTGAACCTCCGTACGCCCACCCGCGATAGTCGGCAGATGTTGCGGAGGTTCGGAAGGGTGCAGTGCTCAAAACGAGCGCGGCGGCCCGCCCGTTGCCCGCCGCAACGCCTGAGCTTGATGAGTCTTTCGACTCTGTCGCGGGCCGGTCTCCGGGCTTGCAAGTGCACCTTCCGATGCGGCTGCGGCCGCCTTCCCGTGCGCGAGCACAGTGGCGTAGTGGCCGACGCGAACTTGCTTACCGTTGCGGGGGCAGCGCCGGAATCTAACCGGCTTCCCGTTTCACCTCGCCCTAAAAAAAGACGAGGCACCCAAACGACGCGCGCAGTGTAGGGCGGCCATCGGTGCTCCGCAACAGAAATTACTCGCGATCGGTGCGGGTGCTGATGTCGGAAAGGTTGCCTTCGTCGTCGACGCTCAGCGCAATCTCGATCGGCCGGCAACAGACGGCGCAATCTTCGGTGTATTGCTGCGACCCGCCGGACAAATCGACAACGGTTTCGAAACCTTCGCCGCAATACGGACAATGAATGACGACCGTCTCAACCATGATTTTTCAGATACGCAATCCCATCGGCGCGGTGAGCGCAGCGTCTTGTTTGTCGCCGGTGTTGCGCACGGCGGCCGGTTCGAAAATCATCACTTCCGCTTCGTGGTCCGCCGCGGTGCGATGCTCGACGCCGTGCGGAACGATTAAAAATTCGCCCGCGTTCAACGCGATGCTGCGGTCGCGGAAATCGATCCGCATCGCTCCTTTCACCACCAGGAACATTTCGTCTTCGACCGCATGCGTGTGCCAGAGAAATTCGCCCTGGAATTTCACCACCTTCACTTCCTGGCCGTTCAATTCACCGACGACGTGCGGACGCCAATACTCGTGAATGCGGCTCAATTTTTCGGCGACGTTGATTTTGGCGATCATGCGGCACTCCTGCGCGATGCGTTCGGCAAAAACAGTGCGATCGTGTCGTTGAGAAATCGAAAACCCAAATCGCTGGCGCGAACACGATCGCCGGCGATGTCGATCAAGCCGCGCGCTTGCGCTTCCGACAATGTGGGAGCAAGAACGTTCCGCGACAACCCCGATCGTGCTTCGAATTCACTCATCTCGAAACCGAGATTCAGGCGCAAGGCGTTGAGCATGAATTCGAACGGCAGCCGTTCGACGGGAATCGCGTCGTCGCCACCGATTCCGCGTCGCGTGCCCGCAAGTTCGAGAAATCCACGCGGCGCGCGCACTTTCCAGCGGCGGTGAATTTCGCCGTCGGCCTGCGTGAGTTTGCCGTGCGCGCCGGCGCCGATGCCGAGATAATCGCCGAACGCCCAATAATTCATGTTGTGCCGGCATTGGTTGTCCGAACGCGCGTACGCCGACACTTCGTATTGATGCAGACCGCTTGCTGCGAGCCGCGCCTGACAAGCCTCCTGCATATCCCACGCGCTGTCGTCGTCCGGCAGCGGCGGCGGATTCGCCGCGAATTGAGTGTTGGGTTCGAGCGTCAATTGATAATGCGACAGATGCGGCGTTTGCAGGGAAATCGCTTTTTCCATATCGGCAAGCGCGCCGTCGATCGTCTGCTCCGGCAGCGCGTACATCAAATCGAGATTGATATTGTCGATGCCGGCATCCTGCGCCATTTTCACCGCGCGCTCGGCTTCGCCTGCGCTATGGATGCGGCCGATCCGTTTCAGTGCATCGTCGTCGAAACTCTGCACGCCGAAACTGATGCGGTTGACGCCGGCGTTGCGATAACCCGCGAACGGTCCGTGCTCGACCGTGCCAGGATTCGTCTCCAGCGTGATTTCGACAGTGTCGGAAAAGCGCAATCGCGTCGCTACGCCATCGAGAATTTTCGCAATCGTGTCCGGCGTGAGTAAACTCGGCGTACCGCCGCCAAAAAATATACTTCGCAGCATCCGGCCCTGCGCGAGCGGCAAATCGCGATCGAGATCGCGCATCAGTGCATCGGCGTATTCCGTCTGCGGAATTTTCTCCGGCGCGTTATGCGAGTTGAAATCGCAATACGGACATTTGCGCACGCACCACGGGATGTGGATATAGAGCGAGAGCGGAATGGATTCAGGCGCGAGCATCGGATTTCATCAGTTGGCGTAAATTCGCCAACGCCTGCCCACGATGGCTGACTCGATTCTTTACCGTGGAATCGAGTTCACCCGCGCCGGCGTTCGATGCCGGATCGAAAAAAATCGGATCGTAGCCGAAACCGCGGTCGCCGCGCGGCGCATCGAGAATGCGTCCATACCAGCGGCCCTCGGCGATGATCGGCGCGGGATCGTCGGCGTGCGCCACCAACACGATCGAACAATGGAAATGCGCGGTGCGTTTTTCTTTTTCGACGTCACGCATCGCATCGAGAAGTTTCGCGATATTCGCCGTCGCGTTGCCGTGTTCGCCCGCGTAGCGCGCGGAATACAGACCGGGAGCGCCGTTCAGTGCGTCGACGCATAACCCGGAATCGTCGCCCAACGCCGGCATTCCCGATGCGCGCGCCGCGTTGCGTGCCTTGAGCAGCGCATTTTCCACAAATGTACTCGCCGTTTCGTCGGCGTCTTCGATGCCCAACTCGCTTTGCGCGATCAGCTCGAATTCAGCGCCGAGGATCTCCCGGATTTCAATCAGCTTGCCGCGGTTGCTGCTCGCGACGACGATCTTCACGACACCGCCAGCGCCTCGCGCTGTTTCGCGCACAACTCCGCGATGCCTTTTTGCGCCAGCGCGAGCAACGCGTCGAGTTCGTCGCGTCGGAACGCGTGACCCTCCGCCGTTCCCTGCATTTCGATGAAGCCGCCGCCGTCGTTCATGACGATGTTCATATCGGTGTCGCAGTTGCTGTCTTCGGCGTAATCGAGATCGAGTACCGGCGCGCCGCGATAAATGCCGACCGAAATCGCCGCGATCGCGCCATGGATCGGATCGCGTTTCAGCAAGTTCTTCGACTTGAGCCAATTCACCGCATCGACGAGCGCGACATACGCGCCGGTGATCGCCGCCGTGCGTGTGCCGCCGTCGGCCTGGATCACGTCGCAATCCAGCGTGATCGTGCGTTCGCCCAGCGTGCTGCGGTCGACGCACGCACGCAGGCTGCGTCCGATCAGGCGCTGGATTTCCATGGTGCGGCCGCCCTGTCCGCCGCGCGCGGCTTCGCGCTGCGAGCGCTCGTTCGTCGCGCGCGGCAGCATGCCGTATTCTGCCGTGACCCATCCTTCGCCTTTGCCACGCAGGAATGGCGGCACTTTTTCTTCGACGCTGGCCGTGCACAGCACGCGCGTATCGCCGAACGAGATCAATACGGAACCTTCCGCGTGACGCGTGAAGCGGCGCTGGATCGAAACCGCGCGCAGTTGATCCGGCGCGCGGCCGCTGGGACGTGAGGAGGACGACATCGAAAAAGTACCGGCAGGCGAGGCGTACAGTTTACCATTGCGTCATCGACTGGATCGGGGAATCGCATGATTCGCAGCATGACCGCCTTTGCCGGCGCGGAAGCCGAAACTCCCTGGGGCGCGCTCGCGTTCGAGTTGCGCTCGGTGAATCATCGGTACCTGGAATTGTCGCCGCGGTTGCCGGAAGAATTGCGCGCGATCGAACCGGCCGTGCGCGAACGCGTCGCGGCGAAACTCACGCGCGGCAAAGTCGATGTGACATTGCGCTTTCGCGCCATCGACGCGGCCATGGCGCAAATCCGCATGGACGACGTGGTGATCGACAAGCTCGAACGCGCGGCGAAATCGCTGAGCGGGCGCTTCCCGAATTTGTCGACCGATTTTGCCGGCCTGCTCGAATTTCCCGGCGTGCTGGTGCATCAGGAAGTCGATCAGGAAGGATTGCGGCAAGCCGCGCTCGATCTGCTCGATCGCGCGCTCGACGATATGCTCGCTACGCGGCAGCGCGAAGGCGAACGTCTCGTCGCATTCATGCGCGAGCGGTTGGATACCATTGCGCGCATCGTCGCGGACGTGCGCACGTGGCTGCCCGATATTCGCATCGCGTTGCGCGCACGGCTTGAAACACGCCTCGCGGAAATCAAGCAACCCGCCGATCCGGGACGGTTGGAACAGGAACTGGTGCTGCAACTGTCGCGCATGGATGTTGATGAAGAACTCGATCGTCTCACTGCGCATGTCGCCGAAGCCAAACGCGTGTTGGCATTGCCTGAAGCGGTCGGCCGCCGTCTCGATTTTTTGATGCAGGAATTCAACCGCGAGGCGAATACGCTCGGTTCGAAGTCCGTCGATCAACGCACGACACAGGCCGCGGTTGAGTTGAAAGTGTTGATCGAGCAGGTGCGGGAACAGGTGCAAAACATCGAATAATTGACGTTTAGTGGTACGATCGCTTTGACGTCAAAACGTTTTGGAGATCACCATGCAGTCCGACGCTGTCCGAGCAACGATTTATCTAGACAAGAATCTGCATAAGGCACTTCGTTTGAAGGCTGCGGATGCACACCGTTCAATTTCGGACCTTGTGGCTGACGCAATTCGTGACTCCCTGCGTGAAGATGAGGAAGATATCGCGGCGTTCGATAAGCGAGTATCCGAAAAGCCGATCACTTACAAGGAATTGTTGAAAAGGCTAAAGGCTGATGGAACGTTATGAGCTGTTATACCTACCCTCGATTCGAAAAGATCTCCGGAAGTTGCCCAAAACTATCGTCCGGAAGATTCTCGCCAGAGTGGAGAAATTGCGTGAAAATCCTTTTCCACGCGATTCCGTAAAGTTGACTGGATATGACAGCCGATATCGGCTACGTCAAGGCGATTATCGTATTCTTTATTCCGTGGATGGTGCGCGCATCTTAGTGACTGTAGTGCAGATCGGACATCGCCGTGAGGTCTACAGGCACTGACATGACCGGCACCCTCTACATCGTCGCGGCACCCTCCGGCGCGGGCAAAACCAGCCTGACGCGCGCGCTGCTCGAGCGCGAACCGAATCTTGAATTGTCGGTGAGCTACACGTCGCGTCCGCCGCGGCCGAATGAAATCGATGGCGTGCACTATCACTTTGTGTCGCGTGTGGAATTCGAAGCGATGGTCGAACGTGGCGAATTTTTCGAACACGCCGTCGTGCACGGAGATCTGAAAGGAACGGCGCGTGCGCCGGTGCAGAAGACGCTCGCGCAAGGCAGGGACGTGTTGCTGGAAATCGACTGGCAGGGTGCGGAGCAAGTCCGCAAAAAGCAGCAGGGCACCGCAAGTATTTTTATTCTGCCGCCGTCGCGTGCCGAATTGGAACGGCGCCTGCGTTCGCGCGCGTCGGATTCCGAAGAAACGATTCTGCGGCGGCTGGCCGATGTGCGGCGCGATCTCGAACATGCCGGCGAATTCGACTATATGGTCGTCAACGACAACTTCGATTCGGCGCTCGACGAAATCTGTTCGATCGTCGAACACCGTCGGCGCGGCGAGAGGATTCCCAAGCGCGATCACTCCGCGCTATTGGCCGATCTGCTGCGCATCTGACGCTGCGCTTAACCGCGCGGAAATCAACGCTTCCGCAAAGGGAGTGGGTCGGGTAAGGTGGTTGCCCTCGTTTCGCGTCCGCGGCTCATGATCGACAAATCGTTGCCAGGTCAGGAAGGCAAGTCGGCCGGCGATCCGCTGATTCGGATCACGGGGCTGAGCACCGTTCTCAACGGCAAGACGATCTTCGACAACATCAGCCTCACCATTCCGCGGGGCAAGATCACAGCGGTGATGGGCCCCAGCGGTACCGGCAAGACGACGCTGATGCGCCACATCACCGGACAGCTTGCGCCGGATGCGGGCGAGATCGTCGTCGACGGCGCAAGCGTGACGAAACTCGATCGCGCCGCGCTGTTCGAGTTGCGCGAACGCATCGGTTATCTGTTTCAGAATTCCGCGCTGCTGACCGATTTCACCGTTTTCGAAAACGTGGCGTTTCCGCTGCGTCAGCATTTGAAGTTGCCGGAAGAACTCGTGCGCGACATCGTGCTGACGAAACTGCAGGCCGTCGGCTTGCGCGGTGCGGCGGAGTTGATGCCGAGTGAGTTGTCGGGTGGCATGGTGCGGCGCGTGGCGCTGGCGCGCGCGATCGTACGCGATCCGATGCTGATCATTTACGACGAACCGTTCGTCGGTCTCGATCCGGTGGCGTTGAACCAGATTTTGAAAGTGATTCGCCTGCTCAACGAAACGCTCGGCGTCACGAGCATCCTCGTCGCGCACGAGTTGGCGGCGGTGCGGCGCGCGGCGGATCAGATTTATCTTATCGCGGGCGGAAAAATCGTGGCGCAAGGCGGTCCGGAAGAATTGGCGCGCGGCGACACGCCGTGGACGAAACAATTCTTCAGCGGTGAAGCGGACGGTCCGGTTCCGTTTCAATATCCCGCGCCGGATTACGCAACGCAGCTCGGCCTTGCGGGAAACAAGCCATGAACGCGGTGCGCAAGGAACCGTCGCGTTTCATGATGGGCATTGCGCAAATCGGCGCGTGCGGAATTTTTCTTCTGCAAATCCTGCGCGCGATTCCGGCGAGCCTGCGCCACATCGGCGAAACCGCGCGGCAAGTCTGGTTCGTGGGCGCGATGAGTCTCGTCATTATCATGACGTGCGGATTGTTCGTCGGCATGGTGCTCGGACTTCAACTTTATTACGTGCTGTCGATTTTCGGCGGAACGGCGGCGCTGGGTACGGTCGTGTCGTTGTCGCTGTATCGCGAATTGGGTCCGGTGGTGACGGCACTGTTGTTCGCGGGACGCGCGGGCACGTCGATCACGGCCGAGATCGGTTTGATGCGCGCGACGGATCAGCTCGACGCGATGGAAATGATGGCCGTCGATCCGCTCGCGTTCGTCGTGGCGCCGCGCTTCATCGCCGGCATTATCGCGATGCCGATTCTCGCCTGCGTGTTCAACGTGATGGGAATTTTCGGCGCGCATCTCGTCGGCGTATCGTGGCTCGGGCTGGACAACGGCACGTTCTGGTCGAACATGACCTCGAGCGTCGACGTGTGGAAAGACGTGATCAACGGATTGTGGAAATCGCTGGCGTTCGGCGTCGTCTGTGCGCTGATCGCCACGTTCCAGGGCTACACCACCGCGCCGACGAGCGAAGGCGTGGCGTACGCGACGACGCGCACCGTCGTTTTCTCGTCGATCGCCACATTGGCGATCGATTTCGTAATGACCGCATTCCTGATGTAAGGCCGAAGAACATGGCACAACGACAATCCTTCCAGATCGGCACCGGGCTTTTCATCCTGCTCGGTTTCGCGGCGCTCGCCTATTTGGCGACGCAGACGACCAGCCTCGCGAACTATCGACAAGGCGACAGCTACACGCTCAAGGCACGCTTCACGAATATCGGCCAGCTCAAATTGCGCGCGCCAGTGAAAGTGGCGGGCGTGCGCGTCGGCTCGGTGAGCGAGATCGTGCTCGAACCGGACAAGCTCGACGCATTGGTGTCGTTGTCGGTCGACAAACGATTCGACAAGATTCCCGACGATTCGGCCGCCGCCGTGTTCACGAGCGGTTTGTTGGGCGATCAGTACATTTCATTGCAGCCGGGCGGCTCGCCGGACATGTTCAAGAACAACGATGAAGTCGTGCTGACGCAAAGCTCAATGCAACTGGAAGAACTGATCGGCAAATATCTCGTCGGCAGCGATTCCGGAAAGGCGGGCGACAAGAACGCGCCGGCGCAACCGGCCAGCACGCCGCCTGCCGACAAATCCACGAAACCTCAGGAGAAATAACGTGAAGGACAATACGATCGGCAAATTTCTATACGCGTTGCTTTGTATACTTTTCATCGCGGCCAGCGCGCCGGTGCTGGCCGAGGGCGGCGCACCGAACGAAGTGGTGCAGGGCATCGTCGACAACCTTGGCAAGACGATGGAGACGCGCCGCACGGAATTGCAGAACAATCGCGAAGCGCTGCTGAAAGCGATCGACGATATCGTGCTGCCGCATTTCGATATCGACTACGCGTCGATTCTCGTGCTGGGCCAGAATGCTAGAACCGCCACGCCCGAACAGCGCGCGCGTTTCGCCAAGGCGATGTACAACTCGATCACGCACCGCTACGCCGAAGGTCTGCTCAAGTACACCGAAGGGCGCGTGAAAGTACTGCCATTCCAGGGCGAACTGAACGACAAGCGCTCGCTGGTCCGTACGCAAGTGATTCTCGACGACGGCAAAACGGTCCCGGTCGACTACGCATTCCGCAAGACGCCCGCCGGTGACTGGAAAGCGTACGACGTCATCATCGAAGGCATCTCTTACGTGACCAACTATCGCAATCAGGTATCGGCCGAGATCGCGAAATCGAGCCTCGATGCGTTGACGCAGCGTCTGGAGACGCAAGGCGCAAACGCGCTCGAGACGATGGAAAAGTCGGACAAGAAATAGTCGACCGATGAACCGCGTGCCGTTCTTCAGCGTCGAATCGGACACCATGGGCACGCTGCGCGTGTCCGGCGCGATTTCGTTCGCAAATGCGGCGTCGGCGCTGGCGCGCATGCCGCAACCCGGAACTTCGGGCAGCGCGATGGACATCGATCTGAGCGCGCTGGAAAAGTCCGACAGCGCCACGCTCGCCGTTCTCATCGCGTGGGCCGCACGCGCGAAGCGTCAGGGCGTGACGCTTCGCTTTCAGCGGGTGCCGCAGGGTTTGCGCAATCTCGCGCAGCTATCGGAAGTCGACAAGCTCCTCGGGATGTCGTGACGGCGATCAGTGTCCGCTGGGACCGGTCGTCTTCTGCTTCTCGTATTTCTGCTGTTCTTCGATGAGCTTGTCGGCGTCGTCGACGTCGCCGGTTCCCTGCAGCGTCTGGATCGCTTCCAGCGGCGGATTGCCGCGGTAGATTTCGTACAGGCGGCGCTGACGGTAGGCGTCGCGATAAAAGATGTACGGATCGTACACGCCTTCGAGCAAACCTTCGGCATCGATGCCGGTGGAACGCAATGTAATCAGATACAACAGCGTCGGCGCATATTGCGCGTCGAACTTCAAATCGTGCTCGCGCGAGTACCAGGTGAGCGGATCGAAAAAGTAATCGTCGACCGGGATGCGCCCGAGATCGCGCAGCGTCGTCGAACCGTAGAGAGGCACTACGATGTAAGGCCCTTCCGGCACGCCCCACTTGGCCATCGTCACGCCGAAATCCGTGGCGCTCGCCTGAATGCCCAGTTCGCTGGCCGGATCGAAGAAACCGACGACGCCGATCGTCGAATTGATGACGAGCCGGCCGGACGCCTTGGCCGCCTCTTTCACGTTCGCCTGCAGCAGATCGTTGGCGATCGTGATCGGCGATTCGATATTCGCGAAGAAATTGCTGATCAGCCGCCGCGACGTGTCGTTGGTGACCTTGCGGTACGCCACGGCCGCAGGACGAATCGCCACGCGATCGGCGAAATCGTTGAACGCATAAATCTTGCGGTTGTAGTTCTGCAGGGGGTCATCCGTGCGGGGCATCGGCGTGGCGCAGGAGACGAGCGCTAGCGTCAGAGCGCTGAGTCCCCAAC
>DATAVJ010000137.1:0-13113 GCA_036267795.1 Rudaea sp. | reverse complement strand
CATGTTGTTGCCCATGTGGTATTGCCTCCTTTGTGGCCCTGCTTATCGGAAGGAGCAATTGCCATGCCGGTCCGCAAGGCGCGGAAACGGCTATGTAGCGCCATTATTGAGGCAATCTGCCGTAAAAAAATCCTTATCGCTGTGCGCTTTGCATGAGCGGCTCAAGTTTTTTCTGCGCCGAGACGGCAACGATTTCGAATCATGGCTTCGTCGTGCAGAATGCTGCTACGGTGTTTTATGTCGTGCAATGTGCAGCCGCGGCGTGGCCTTAATCACTGCTAGTTCGATGCCTGGGGGTTTTCCGCATTGGCATACCGCTTGATACACGTAGCTCAGCCCGCTGCGAGGCGGCGTCAACTTACGGTCAAGGAGCGATGTCATGTTGCATTACGCGCTGGTTTTTCTGGTAGTGGCTTTGATCGCGGCCGCGTTGGGGTTCGGTGGTATTGCCGGCGCCGCTGCGGGTATCGCGAAGCTGTTGTTCCTGGTGTTCATTGTCCTCTTCCTGATTTCGCTCATCGCCGGAGGCGTGCGCGGAAGAAGGCTCTAAATCCCGAACAACTCATTCGGTAAAAGCAAACGCGCGGCGTATTGTGCCGCGCGTTTTTTTTTGTCCGCTACGCTCATATTTTATACGCGCCTTTCTTGTTGTATTCGATAGTCGCGTTCATGCGCGAAAAGCAGGTGCGATTCGGTAGCATTTCGTCGGCATGAAAGTGACCCGATTGGTCACTGTTTCGTTCATGAAAGTGCGCTGTGCGCAGAACGGCGCACTCAACACGTCGGCACGCGGTTTGCTCCTTATCGCAGACGTGCCGATGAAACCTCATATTGCCCGCGAACTCGCCGCGCTGAACAGCGCGGCCGAACGCGACGACGAAACGATCTTCCGCCGCGCCGCCAGCGAGGTGATGGTGCAGTTCGCGCGCGCCGTGATGACGGAAAATCATATCGAGGCGGCGCATCTGGTAAGACTCCTCAAGCGTGTCGCGATCGACCTGGATCAGCCCGCAAAGGTCGAACTGGTGTTCGACGTCATTGCTGCGCTCGAGATCGCGTCAAGCCCGAAGCGCATTTAACGCAGCGCGCCGGTCGCCGTGTCGCTGTGAGCGAAATATTTGCTCGCCGATGTAATCGATTCCATATCACCTGATGCTTATCCGCAACGGCGCAATCTCTCGCGCCGAGCCGACCTCGCGTTAAGCTAACGCGACATCGCGTGCATCACGGAGAAACGAACATGTTCGAGTTGGCCATGCCCTGGTGGGAGTTCGCACTTCGCGGAACGATCTGCTACGTGGGTTTGCTTTTACTGCTTCGGTTCACCGGCAAGCGGTCGTTCGGCGAGCTGGCGCCGTTCGACATCGTGGTGTTGATCATCGTCGGCGGTCTTTTGCGGCCTGCGGTAACCGGCAACGATCACTCGTTGCTGGGTCCGTTCATCAGCATCGTCGCGATACTCGCGCTCGACAAGATACTCGGCAAGCTCGCGGCCACATTCCCATTGGTGGATCGCGTGCTGGAAGGGCGCTCTGTCGTGCTCGCGCAACACGGGCAGTTGCGCACGGACGTGCTGAAACGGCACAGCATTTCACTGGGTGCGCTCGAGCGGGAACTGCGCAGCCATGAACTGCGCGACGTCGCGGAAACGGACGAAGTGCGCCTGGAAGCGAACGGACGCGTGACGATATTGAAGAAAGCGTGATCGTTGCGCCGGTCGCGATTTATCGCATCGACGCAGCGTTTTGCTCGAACACGCGCCGGTGCGTTGCATTTTGCGCTTTCTCCGCGCGAATCGGCGAAATGCGGGCGAGAAGATTTGGGGGACCCGGCGCATGGCATAGCGGCTGCAGCGTTTTCGCCTCTTGCCACGGAGGGTATGCGATGAGCGGTTCGTCAAGGAGAGATTTCTTTGCCGCCGCGAGCGCGTTCGGCGCCAGCGCGGCAGCGTTGGCGATGTTGCCGCACGCCGTCTCGGCCATGCCCAGCGCAGCGCACGTCACGCCGCAACCCGATCCGATGCCGTCGACCGACGCGACGAGTGCGGACATCCTCGTCGACGCGCTGATCACGTGGGGTGCGCCGTTCGTGTTCGGCGTCGTCGGCGACGGCGTGAATTCGATCATCGAAGCATTGCGCAAAAAACAAGATCGCATCCGTTTCATTCCCGTGCGTCACGAAGAAGCGGCGGCCTTCATGGCCGGCGGCGTCGCCAAGCACACGGGCAAACTCGGCGTGTGCATCGGCACCACCGGTCCCGGCGCGGTGCATCTGCTCAATGGACTTTACGACGCGCACTTCGACAGCGCGCCGGTGCTCGCGATAACGGGCACGACGTTCCATGACCTGATCGGCACGCGCTTCATGCAAAGCGTCGACACCGTCGCGCTGATGAAGGATGTCGCGTGCTACAACGTGGAAATCACCAGTCCCGGCCACGCGCTGATCGTCGCCAATCGCGCCTGCCGCGCGGCGCTCGGCAACCGCGGCGTCGCGCATCTCACGATCGCGAAGGACACGCAGATGATGAAATTGTCGGCGGACAAACCGTCGATGGAAAATCACGGATTGCGCACCTCGTCATCGTTTCTGCCGATGACCGATGCGCCCGATGCGGAACAGTTGCGTGCGGCGGCCGATCTGTTGAACGGCGGCAGCAAGGTCGCGATCATGGTCGGACAGGGCGCGCTGGGTGCGCGCGCGGAAGTGACGCAGCTCGCCGAACTGCTCGGCGCACCGGTGGCCAAGGCGTTGCTCGGCAAAGGCGTGTTGCCGGACGACTCGCCGCTCACCACCGGCGGCACCGGCCATTTGGGCACGATGCCCAGCGAATGGGCGATGCATTCGTGCGACACCGTGCTTATTCTCGGCTCGACGATGCCATGGATCGATTCGTACCCGAAACCGGGCCAGGCGCGCGGCATTCAAGTGGATATCAACGCCGACCGCATCGGTTTGCGTTATCCGGTCGAGATAGGCCTCGTCGGCGACGTGCGCACGACGTTGCGTGCGCTCATGCCGTTGCTGCATCGCAAGTCCGACCGCGCGTTCCTGTCGCAAGCACAGGCACACATGCGCGATTGGAACGCATTGCTCGACGCGGTGGAAAAAAGCGATCGCTCGCCGCTGCGGCCGCAACGCGTCGTGCGCGCGCTGAGCGATCGGCTGAAGGAAGACGCCGTCATCTCGCTCGACTGCGGCGCCAACACGCATTTCGCCGCGCGGCATTTACGCTTGCGTGCCGGTCAGCAACTCACCGGCACCGGTATGTTGGCGAGCATGGCGCCGGGTTTGCCGTTCGCGAACGCGGCGCAGTTGTGCTTTCCGAATCGACAATCCGTCGCCGTCGTGGGCGACGGCGGATTCGCGCAACTCATGGCCGAACTCACGACGTCGGTGCAGAACAAGTTGCCGGTAAAAATTGTGATACTGAAGAACAATTCGCTTTCCGAAGTGCGTTTCGAACAGAAGGATCTCGGCAATCCGGAGTTCGGTTGCGACTTGTCGCCGATCGACTTCGTGGCGTTCGCGAAAGCGTGCGGCGCGGACGGATTCGCGTGTTCGACACCGGCCGATCTCGACAGCGCGATGGACGCATTCCTCGCCTCGCCCAACGCGGCGGTGCTGGAAGCAACCGTCGATCCGAACGAGCCGCCGGCCAAACCCGAACAACTCAAAGCTTAGAAACACATCGGCACGATGTGCAGCGTTAACGTTACGCAAGCAACCTCGAAAGGAGTCGAGCATGTTTGAGATCATCGTGGGTGTGATGGGAATGTTCGTATCAGCTGCGGACAACGGCGGCGTGCCGATTCCGCCGCCACCGCCGGATGTCGTCGCGGAGCACTCGGCCGATGTCACGATCACCGGCCATATTTTTCAGCCGCCCGAACTGCCGCCGCCGCCGCTCGCGCAACTCAAGGTTCCCGACGGTTTCAAGATCGAACGTTACGCCGAACATCTCGGCAACGCGCGCATTCTGGCCGTTTCTCCCGCAGGCAACGTGTATGTCACGCGGCGCGAAAGCAGCGACGTGCTGATGATCAAGGACGATGGCCACGGTCATGCCGCCGCCGCGCCGGTGCGCGTGGTAGGGCGATCCGGATTGCACGGCATCACCTTCTTCGAAAACAAGGTGTATCTCGTCGCCGTGCACGAAGTGTATTCCGCGGACGTCAAAGACGACGGCACGTTCGGCCCGCTGACGATGCTCGTCCACGATTTGCCCGACGCCGGTCAACACCACACGCGCACGATTGCGGTCGGTCCGGATCGCGCGTTGTATGTGTCGGCAGGATCCACCTGCAATTACTGCATCGAACCCAACGCCGAAAACGCCACGCTGCTGCGCATCAGCATGGACGGCACCTCGCGCGGCGTCTTCGCGTCCGGTCTGCGCGACACGATCGGCTGGGGCTGGCATCCGCGAACGGGCGAGTTGTGGGGAATGGACCAAGGCATGGACTGGTTCGGCGACGACCAGCAACCCGAAGAACTCAACAAGATCGAGAAAGGCAAGCACTACGGGTGGCCGTACTTCTACGGCACCGGCACGCCGAACCCGCACATCGTTCCGCCCGACGGACTCTCGCGCGAGCAAATGCTCGCGCGCATGACGCCGATGACGATGGGCTACACCGCCCATGCGGCAGCGATGCAGATGTCGTTCTACACGGGCACGCAATTTCCTGCCGAGTATCAGGGCGATGCATTCGTCTCGATGCGCGGATCGTGGAACCGCAAACCTGCCGTCGGCTATGAAATAGTGCGCATTCATTTCGACAAGGGGCAACCGGCATCGATCCAGCCGTTTGTCACCGGATTCCTGAGCGAGCAGGGTGAATCCGCACGCCCATGCGGCAACGCGATGGCGAAAGACGGCGCATTGTTGTTCACCGACGATCGCAACGGTGTGATCTATCGCGTGTCCTACGCCGGACACAATAAAGGGGGCTCGGCGATGAGCCCGAAACCGCCGGCAGAACCCGCCAAGACGCAGGCGATGCAAGGCAATGTCGGCAAGCTCGCCGTGCAGCGTCCCGAAACGCAAACCGATCAAACGTTGAAGGTGACGTCGGCTGCGTTCGGCGAAGGCCAAGCCATTCCGGCTGTCTATTCCGCGTACGAACAGGACGCGAATTTTCCCGTCGAGTGGACGAAAGGGCCCGCCGGCACGCAGTCGTATGCGTTGATCATGGAAGATCCGGACAGCACGACGCCGCCGCTGCCGGTGATCCACTGGATCGCCTGGAATATTCCGGACGATGTCACGTCGCTGCACGAGTCCGTGGCCAAGCAGGATCGCGTACCCGACGTCGGCGGCATGCGGCAGGGGCCCAATCAATCCGGCGCGATCGGTTTTCACGGCATGCGGCCGCCGCAGGGCGATCCGCCGCATCACTATCACGTGCAGGTGTTCGCGCTGAGCGCGAGGCTCGACGATCTTCCCGTGGGCGCCAAGCGCGACGATCTCGTTCACGCCATGCAAGGACACGTGATCGCGAAAGGCGAACTGGTCGGCACGTTCGCGCGACCGGATCATCCGGCGAAGCCGTGAGAACCCCTTGTTACATTCGTCGATGCGGCGCGGAAAACAGGTATCGCGCCGTACGCCGACCGGTCAATAACGACGAGGACTGTCGTCGCGCGGGCGAATGCTCGGCGCTATTCCTTGCACATCGTAATCCTCATTGACCGCGACGCAGCGCAGAAGATTTGCGGAGAGCCTGTCGCAACGCCGTCCCGCAGCATCTTTCAATTCGACCTGCAGCGGACTGCGCACGACGCGGCCGTTCACGATGCTCGAGCGATACCACGTGCGCTCGGTCACGATCGACAGCGCGCCGCTCGCGCGCGATTTCACTTCGAGACAAACCGTCGAACTCGATGCGCGCGCCATTACGGATTCCCGCGTCCGCCGGACGCGCCGTAAACCTGGCCTGTCACGTACGTGGATTCCGCCGAGGCGAGATCGACATAGACCGTTGCAATCTCCGCCGGTTGTCCGGGCCGTCCCATCGGCGTGTCGCCGCCGAATTTCGTCAGGCCTTCTTGCGTCTGTCCGCCGCTCACCTGCAATGGCGTCCAGAACGGACCGGGCGCCACCGCATTCACGCGGATGCCTTTCTCGGCCATCTGTTTGGCTAGTCCTTTGGTGAAGATCGCGATCGCACCTTTCGTCGATGCGTAGTCGAGCAGATTCTTCGCCGGATCGTACGCGTTCACCGACGCGGTGTTGATGATCGCCGAACCCGGCGGCATGTGCGGAATCGCCGCCTTGGTGATCCAGAACATCGCGTACACATTCGTCTTGTAAGTCCAGTCGAAATCCTCGGTGCTGATGTCGAGAATCGAATCGGCCGCTTTCTGGCGGCCGGCGTTGCTGACCAGAATGTCCAGACCGCCGAGCTGCTTCACCGCATCGTCGACCAGCTTCTTGCAGAATGCTTCGTCGCGGATGTCGCCGGGCAGCAGCACGGCTTTTTGTTTCGCTTCGCGGATGTACTTGGCGACGTCCTGCGCGTCGGATTCTTCGGTGGGGTAGTAGCAGATCGCGACGTCGGCGCCTTCGCGCGCATAGGCGATCGCCGCCGCGCGCCCGATGCCGGAATCGCCGCCGGTGATGAGCGCCTTGCGCCCGCGCAACCGTCCGCGTCCGCGATACGACGTCTCGCCGTGGTCCGGCGGCGGGTTCATCTTGCTCGCCAGTCCAGGCCATTCCTGCTTCTGCGGATCGAAAGGCGGCTTTTTATACAAATCCACCGGATTGCGCAGTGGCGGCGGCGGATCGTTGCTGGTCAATTGCGATGTGTTGCCGGATGACGTCGCGCCCATCACGCTGGCCGTCGCCAGTCCGAGCGCTGCGCCGCCCACCAACGAACGGCGGCTTGCTGAAAAGTCGGCTTCCTTCGACATGATCTGCTCCTTGAGTTCGGTGACCACAACCTGATCTGCACGCGATTTCCGCACAACCATGAAAAAATTACGCGGATATCCCGCTGTCGTCGCGCGGCTGCACCGCATCCGATTTCTGTTTCACGGTGTGCTGCAATTTTTCCGCCATCGTCGGGACGCGCAAACTTGCACGCACCGCGAAATACGCAGTAATTTTTTTCGCCATTGATTGATTGGTTACACACCGCCCGGCATCGACGCGGAGCGCAATGCTTTAGCCGCCTGTATCGCCACTGGCGGCATACCTCTTGCTCGTACGCCGCTCCACGGAAGGCAAAACGACAGGAGTCACTGGATGAAAGCGAACATCGCGAGAACGTCGCCGAAGAAGCGTGCCCTGGTCACCGGCGGCGCGGGATTTCTCGGCAGTCATCTTTGCGCGCGCCTGCTGCGCGACGGATTCAGCGTCACGGCGCTGGACAATCTGATCACCGGCAACCGGCGCAACATCGAGCCTTTCCGCGATCACGATGCGTTCCGCTTCGTCGAACAGGATGTCGTCGACCGGATCGACATCGATTCGGACTACATTTTCAATCTGGCCTGTTGCGCGTCGCCGCAGCACTACCAGCGCGATCCGGAAAAAACCGTGCGCACGTGCATCGACGGCGCAATCAATGTCCTGCACCAGGCCGAACGCTCCGGCGCGCGCGCGTTTCAGGCATCGACCAGCGAAGTGTATGGCGAACCGGATATGCATCCACAGCGCGAAAGCTATCGCGGCTCCGTGAACCCGATCGGTCCGCGTGCCTGTTACGACGAGGGCAAGCGTTGCGCCGAAGCGTTGTTCTTCGATTGCTATCGGCTGCGCGGCGTGCCGATCAAAGTCGCACGCATCTTCAACACCTACGGCCCGCAGATGCAGCTCGACGACGGGCGTGTCGTTTCCAATTTCATCGTGCAGGCGCTGCGCAATGAACCGCTGACCATCCACGGCGACGGCAGCCAGACGCGTTCGTTCTGCTACGTCGACGATCTGATCGACGGCATCGTGCGCCTGATGATGAGCGCGCCGGGCGTGACGGGGCCGATCAATCTCGGCAATCCCGCCGAAGTGACGATGCTCGATCTCGCAGAACGCATCATCGACATGACCGGTTCGCGTTCGCGCCTCGCGCGCAAACCGATGCCCATCGATGATCCCACGCGGCGCCGGCCCGACATCACGCTCGCGCGCACCACGCTGAACTGGGAGCCGCGCACAACGCTCGAAGCAGGGCTCGCGCGCACCATTGCGTGGTTCGAAAAATCGCTATCCAAACCGCAGCGCGCCAAAGCACAGCCGATGCTCGAACTCGGCGGAGCCACGGCATGAATGCGGCCGCCGAATCGATCGACAGCGGCACCGTACTCATCACCGGCGGCGCGGGTTTCGTCGGCTCGCATCTCGCCGACAACCTGCTCGCCGCCGGTTATCGCGTGCGCGCGCTCGACAATCTCGGCGAGCAGGTGCACGGCGCGTCCATCACGCGGCCCGCGTATCTCAACGACGACGTCGAACTGATCCGCGGCGACGTGCGCGATGCGGATGCCGTGGCCCGCGCATTGCGCGGCGTCGACGCGGTGTATCACTTCGCCGCTGCCGTCGGCGTCGGCCAAAGCATGTACGAGATCGAACGCTACACCGATGTCAACAACCGCGGCACCGCCGTGTTGCTCGAAGCGCTGGTGAAGCAGCCGGTGCGTCGCCTGGTCGTCGCATCCAGCATGAGCATCTACGGCGAAGGTCTGTATCGCGATCCACGCGGCAATGTGGTCGCGCCGCCGGAGCGCTCGCCGGCGCAATTGCGCAACGGCGAATGGGAACTGCAGCACGACAGCTCGGAACTGCAGCCCTTGCCGACGCCGGAATCGAAAATCGCTTCGCCGTCGTCGGTGTATGCGTTGTCGAAATACGATCAGGAAAAACTCTGCCTGATGATCGGGCAGGCGTACGACATCCCGACGGTCGCGCTGCGCTTCTTCAACATCTACGGCACGCGGCAGGCGTTGTCGAATCCGTACACCGGCGTTCTTGCGATCTTCGCCGCGCGCTTTCTCAATCGCAAACCGCCGCTCGTGTTCGAAGACGGAAAGCAGCGCCGCGATTTCGTCAGCGTGCACGATGTCGCGCGCGCATGCCGGCTCGCTTTGGAAACGCCGCACATCGGCGGATCCGTATTCAACATCGGCAGCGGCCGCTCGATCAGCATCATCGAACTCGCGCAGGAAATGGCGCGTGCGATGGGCATCGACGACCTGCCGCCGCAGATCACGCGCAAATACCGCGTCGGCGATATCCGGCATTGCTTCGCCGATACCTCGCTCGCCGCGCGGCACCTCAGATTCACGCCGCAGGTCGAACTCGCCGATGGACTTTCCGAACTGGTGGAATGGATTTCCACGCAACAGGCATTCGATCGAGTCGACGCGGCCAGCGAAGAACTCGCGCGCCGGGGATTGAGCCTGTGAGCGACACCGTCCTGATCACCGGCGGCGCGGGATTCGTCGGCACCAATCTCGCCGCGCGCCTGCTCGATGCCGGAACGCGCGTCACCTTATTCGATAATCTCGCTCGCGCGGGCGTGGAAAAAAATCTGCGCTGGCTCACCGAAACCTACGGCGATCGCGTCCGTGCCGTCATCGGCGACACGCGCGACGAGAACGCGTTGCGCGATGCGCTGGCCGACGCCTCACACGTGTTCCACTTCGCCGCACAGGTTGCCGTCACGTCGAGCCTGGACTCTCCCCTGTTCGACTTCGATGTCAACCTGCGCGGCACATTGAATCTGCTCGAAGCGATCCGCCGATCGGAACATCGGCCTTCACTTGTTTTCACCTCGACCAACAAAGTCTATGGCGCGCTCGATGACGTGGAACTGGAAGCGACGGATACGCGCTACCGGCCAACGGATGGCCACCTGCGCGTGAACGGAATCTCCGAAGTGCGGCCGCTCGATTTCCATAGTCCCTACGGTTGCTCCAAAGGCGGGGCCGACCAATACGTGCTGGACTACACGCGCAGCTTCGGACTGATCGCGACCGTGCTACGCATGAGCTGCATCTACGGTCCGCACCAGTTCGGCAACGAAGATCAGGGCTGGGTCGCGCACTTTCTGATTCGCGCGCTCGATCGTCAGCCGATCACGCTGTACGGCGACGGACTGCAAGTGCGCGACATCCTGTTCGTCGACGACCTCGTCGACGCGATGCTGCTGTGCATGCAGCGGCGTCAGGCCGTGAGCGGTCACGCTTTCAACATCGGCGGCGGTCCGTCGAACACGGTGAGCCTCGTCGAACTGATCGATCGTCTCGGCAAGCTGCTCGGTTACGGACCGACCACCGCGCACGCCGATTCGCGTGTCGGCGATCAGCGCTATTACGTGTCGAATACGCATGCGTTCAATGCCGCTACCGGCTGGCGGCCGCGCGTGTCGGTGCAAGACGGGTTGTCGCGCCTCGTCGCTTGGCTGCGCGCGCAACGCGAGACGCAACGCGAGCTGGAGACTCACGCCGCATGAACAGCATGCAGGCCGCCGTGTTTCAGGGCAATGGACGTATAAACGTCCATCGTGCGCCCCTGCCGACGCCGGCTGCGAACCAGGTTCGCATCCGTGTGGAAGGCAGCGGTGTTTGCGCATCCAATCTCCCGGTCTGGTCCGGACGACCCTGGTTCAACTACCCCCTGATCCCAGGATCGCCCGGCCATGAAGGCTGGGGCGAGATCGATGCGATGGGCGACGCGGTCGAAGGCTTCGACGTCGGCGACCGCGTCGCATTTTTATCCGGCAACGCCTACGCCGAATACGATGTGGCGAGCCCCGACATGCTCGCGCGCATACCGCGTCCGCTCAACGGATTGCCCATGCCCGGCGAGCCGCTCGCGTGCGCGATGAACATTTTCCGGCGCAGCGATATTCGCGAAGGCCAGCGCGTGGCGATCGTCGGCGTCGGCTTCATCGGCGCGCTGCTGATCCAGCTCGCCAAGCACGCCGGCGCACACGTTATCGCCCTGACGCGCCGCGAATTCGCTTTGCACATGGCGCGTTTTTGCGGTGCAGAGAAAACGATTTCCACACAGGACAGTTCGGCGGCGATCGGCGCTGCGATGGAGCTGACGGACCATGCAGGCTGCGATCGGGTGATCGAAGCGGCCGGAGAGCAGGTGACGCTCGACGTCGCCAGCGCGATCGCCGCCGAAGGCGGGCGGCTCGTTATCGCGGGCTACCATCAGGATGGCCTGCGCCAAGTCAACATGCAGCAATGGAACTGGCGCGGGCTCGATGTGATCAACGCGCACGAACGCGATCCCGCCGTCGCCGCGCGCGGTTTGCGCGAAGCGGTCGCCGCCGTCGCGAGCGGCTGGCTCGATCCGTTTCCGCTGCTTACGCATCGCGTCAAGCTCGATTCGCTCGACGATGCCTTCACGATGATGCAGGAACGTCCCGACGGTTTCCTGAAGGCGACGGTGACGCTGTGAGCGCACAGCTCAAACCCACGCCCAGCCGCGCGCGCATCGGATTCCTCGGCGTCGGCTGGATCGGCCGCTCGCGCCTGCAGGCATTGGCCGAGCGCGACGTGATCGACGTTGCCGCGATCGCCGATGCGCACTCCGACGCGCTCGACGCGGCGATGGCGATCGCGCCGAACGCGCAACGCTGCGTCAGCATCGACGAACTGCTCGATCAAGGCCTCGACGGCATCGTCATCGCGACGCCGAGCGGCGCGCACGCGGCGCAGGCGATCGCCGCGCTCGAAAATGGCATCGCGGTGTTTTGCCAGAAACCACTCGCGCGCACCGCCGCCGAAACCTCGGAAGTGGTTGCCGCCGCAAAGCGCGCCGATCGATTGCTGGACGTCGATTTTTCCTATCGCCACGTCGCCGGGCTCGAGACCGTGCGCGCGATGCTGCAAAGTGGACAACTCGGCAATGTATACGCCGTCGATCTCGTTTTCCACAACGCATACGGTCCGGACAAGGCATGGTTCTACGACGTGAACCAGTCCGGCGGCGGCTGCGTGATGGATCTCGGCAGCCATCTTGTCGATCTGGCGCTGTGGGCGACCGGCAGCGCGTCGTTTTTCGATCTCGACGCGAAGCTCTACGCGAAAGGCGAGCGCGTGATGCCGCCGCTGCAGACGGTGGAGGATTACGCCACCGCGCAATGGCAACTCGGCAGCGGCGCGTGCGTGCGGCTGGCCTGTTCCTGGCGCTTGCCGGCCGGATGCGATGCGATGATCGAAGCCTCGTTCTACGGCACGCGCGGCGGCATCGCCATGCGCAATGTGTCGGGTTCGTTCTACGATTTCGCCGTCGATCATTTTCAGGGCACGCAGCGCCAGCGCATCGCCGATCCGCAACCGACATGGGGCGGCGGCGCGCTCACGCACTGGGCGCAGCGCGTTTCCGCAGGCTACGGGTACGATGCGTCGGCGGAACATCTCATCGACGTCGCACACGTGCTGGACCGCATTTATGGCCGCTGACGGCGCCGGGCTTCCGCCGCGTCCGCGTCAACGCGTGCTGATGACGGGCGATACGGTCGGCGGCGTCTGGCAGTATTCGCTGGAGCTCGGCCGCGCACTCATCGCGCGCAACTACGAAGTGATGCTGCTCACGATGGGCGCATGGCCCACGGCCGATCAGCGCGACGAAGTCGCCGCGATCGACGGCCTCGCGCATTTTCCGAGCGCATATAAATTGCTGTGGATGGACGATCCATGGCGTCACGTCGAATCGGCCGGACGCTGGCTGATGGACATGGCCGACGCGCTGCGCCCGAACATCGTGCACCTCAACGATTTCGGCGCGGGCGATCTGCCGTGGCCGGCGCCCATCGTGGCGGTGGCGCATTCGTGCGTGTTGTCGTGGTGGCGCGCCGTGCATGCGCGCGCCGCGCCGCGCGAGTGGACGCGCTATCGGCGGCGCGTCACCGCGGCGCTCAACGCGGCCGACGTGATCGTCACGCCCACGCACAGCATGCGCAACGCGCTCGATCACGAATACGGCAACGCGCACACCACCTGCGTGATACCCAACGGACGCACTGACACCGCCACCGATCGCCAGCCGAAACTGCCGTGCATCTTCAGCGCCGCACGCGTCGGCGACGCGGCGAAAAACATCCAGGCACTGCGCGCCGTCGCGCCGCAATTGACATGGCCGGTGTGCATCGCCGG
>DATAVJ010000136.1:0-9347 GCA_036267795.1 Rudaea sp. | reverse complement strand
ATAGGCCTTGAACTCGCCGCCAAAGCGTTCCGCACCGACCTTCGTCAGCGCCGCCGTCAGCGTCGTCTTGCCGTGATCGACGTGGCCGATCGTGCCCACGTTCACATGCGGCTTGGTCCGTTCGAATTTACCCTTTGCCATTGCAATCTACCTTTACAGTAAGTTGTTCGAGGGCTTGAGATGAGGGCTGGAACTGAAAAATCGAGCGTTGTTGCTCGTCTGCTTTCAGTACTTCGACCTCGTACTCGTCGTTGCGTGGTGCTCACTATTGGAATCGAACCAACGACCTCCTCCTTACCAAGGAGGTGCTCTACCGACTGAGCTAAGTGAGCGAAACCGTTATTTTCTGTCTTCCTCCATGAAGACAATAAAACCCAGCATCCCTGCTGGACTTTCAACAAGAGCAAGCTCAATGGAGCGGGAGACGGGAATCGAACCCGCACTAGTAGCTTGGAAGGCTACAGTTCTACCATTGAACTACTCCCGCCCGAACCATCTAAAACCGCGGATCAAACTCGTTCAAAAATAAGCGCAATCTTTTACAACTTCGTGGTGGAGGGAGGTGGATTCGAACCACCGAAGGCATGAGCCAGCAGATTTACAGTCTGCCCCCGTTGGCCGCTTGGGTATCCCTCCAGTTTCAGACGTTAAACTGCTTCCAAATCAACGGGAGAGCGGCCACAAAAGCTTCCCTCCGCACAGAGCCGCCTATTGTCGGTTCCGCGTAGGCTGCTTGTCAAGGCGGCATGGAAAGTGCTAGCTGGGGCGCCTCTACGTGGCTTGCGGCAAATGGGCAGCGTCGCGATACCGCGCAATTTCCTGCGCGATGCTCTTGTCCAGATCCATCAACTTCTGCGCATAAGCAGCCAATGCCTTGTCGTCATCGGTCTGCGGCGTCCAACTCGGGACGGACGTCGGTTTGCCGGCTTCGTCGGTGGCGACCATCACGATCACGCAATGCGTCGTCAATGTATCGATGCCGGTTTCAAGATCGCGCGCGATCACGTCGCAGCAAAAATGCATGCTCGTCGTGCCGGTGTAGATGAGCTGACAATGCACCGTCACCATGTTCCCGATCATGATCGGATGCACGAACCGAATGCCGCCGACGGCGACGGTGACGCAATATTTTCCGCTCCAGCCGACCGCACAGGCGTAACCGGCTTGGTCGATCCATTTCATCACCATGCCGCCGTGCACTTTGCCGCCGAAATTGACATCGGTCGGTTGCGCGAGGAAACAGAATCTCACTTCACGATCGGTGCCGGGCATTGCGGACTCCTGGACGTTGAAGCAAAAGTTATACGTTGAATCGGAAGTGCAAAACATCGCCTTCCTTGACGACGTAGTCTTTTCCTTCGAGACGCAAACGGCCCGCATCGCGCGATCCGGATTCGCCTTTATATTTCACGAAATCGTCGAAACCTATCGTTTCGGCACGGATGAATCCGCGTTCGAAATCGGTGTGGATGACGCCGGCGGCTTGCGGTGCGGTCGAACCTTTTTTCACTGTCCACGCACGCACTTCCTTTTCGCCGGCCGTGAAATACGTTTGCAGACCGAGCAATGTGTAAGCGGCGCGAATGACGCGGTTCAGACCGGGCTCGTCGAGGCCCATATCCTGAAGAAACGCGAGCTTGTCGGCATCGTCGAGTTGCGCGAGTTCTTCTTCGATCGCAGCGCAAACGGGCACGACTTGGGCACCTTCCGATTCGGCGCGTTTGCGCACGGCATCGAGATAAGGATTGTTCGTGAAGCCGTCTTCTTTGACATTCGCGATGTACATGAGCGGTTTGAGCGTGAGCAAAAACAGATCGCGAATGAGCGCTTTTTCGTCGTCATCCAGGCCGAGCGAGCGCGCGGATTTTCCTTCGTTCAAACCGGCGGCAAGTTTTTGCAGAATCGGACGTTTCGCGATCGCCTCTTTATCGTTCGCCTTCGCGGCGCGTTCGACGCGATTCAACGCCTTCTCGACGGAATCCAGATCGGCCAGCGCAAGTTCCGTATCGATCGTGTCGATGTCGGAAATCGGATCGATCTTGCCGGCCACGTGCACGATGTCGGTGTTCTCGAAGCAACGCACGACGTGCGCGATCGCATCGACTTCGCGGATGTGTGCGAGGAATTTGTTGCCGAGCCCCTCGCCTTTCGACGCGCCGGCGACGAGACCGGCGATATCGACGAACTCCATCGCCGTCGGAATCACTTTCTGCGGCTTGGCGATGTCGGCGAGCTGCTGCAAACGCAAATCCGGCACCGGTACGACACCGATGTTCGGATCGATCGTGCAGAACGGAAAATTCGCCGCGGCGATGCCCGCTTTGGTCAGCGCGTTGAAGAGCGTCGACTTGCCGACGTTCGGCAAACCGACGATGCCGCATTTGATGCCCATGTGAAATATCCGGCAAAAGAAAATCTGGAATTAAGAAAATATGGAATTAAAGAAAATCGGGAATTAAGAATCGGCGACTCTCAATTCCCCATTTCCGATTCCTTCGTGTGTAGCCGCTTCATCGCTTCGTTGAATTCGCCCGCGACCGCAAGTGGCAAGACGTCGAGCGATGCACCGATCGCTTGGACAATCCCTTTTTCATCCGACGCACTCGGCCGGCCGAGCACCCACGACAACACTTTGTCTTTGTGTCCCGGATGGCCGATGCCAAGACGCAACCGGTTGAACGCGGCGTGTCCGAGAACGGCGATGATGTCGCGCAATCCGTTTTGTCCGCCGTGGCCGCCGTCGAACTTCAATCGGGCAGTTCCGGGCGGCAGATCGAGATCGTCGTGCGCGATGAGACATTCCGCGGGATCGATCTTCCAATAACCCAGCGCCGCCTGAACGGCGCGGCCGCTGTTGTTCATGTACGTAGTCGGTTTGAACAAGAGGATCGAACGGCCATCCATGACGATCTTCGCCGATTCGCCGTGCAGTTTCGATTCGGAACCGAAGCGCACATTTTCGCGCTGAGCCAACGCGTCGATGAACCAGAAGCCCGCGTTGTGCCGCGTGCGCACATGTTCGGCCCCGGGATTGCCGAGGCCTATGAGTAGACGCAATCCAGCCATCGCAGGAACGTCCGCCAAGCGAACGCCGCGCTGAGGCGGCGTTCACGTCGCGGCGACTTATTTCTTGTCGTCTTTCTTGGCGGCGGGAGCAGCGGCCGCGGCAGCGGTACCACCCGTCGCACCTGCAGCGGGAGCAGCGCCCGTTGCACCAGCAGCGGCTTCGGCCGCGACCGGAGCGGCTTCCACTTCTTCCCTCAATTCCTGCGCGGTCACGACAGCGGCGTCATGTTCCTTGCCCAGACGCAGTTCCGGAATCTCGACGCCTTGCGGCAGTTTGACGTCGGACAAGTGGACGATATCGCCCACCTTCAGTTCGCCCAGATCGACGGCGACGAATTCCGGCAGGTCTTTCGGCAAACAGGCGATTTCGATATCGGTGATCGCATGCGAGATCAGCACGCCCGCCATCTTGCCGGCCGGCGATTTCTCCTGATTCAAGAAGTGCAGCGGCACGCGGATGCGGATCGCCTTGTTCTCGTCGACGCGCTGGAAATCCAGATGCAGCAACTGCGGTTTGAACGGATGGCGCTGCATGTCGCGCAGAAGCACGCGCTGCGTGGCGCCGTCGAGATTCAGATCGAGAATCGCGGAATAAAACCACTCGTGCTGCGACGCCAGCAATGCGGTGTTGTGATCGAGCTGGATGCTCGCCGGATCTTTGCTGTTGCCGTAAACGATAGCCGGCACCTTGCCCGCGCGACGCAGGCGGCGGCTCGCACCTTTGCCTTCGTCGTTGCGGCCTTCGGCCGGTAGTTCATGTTTGGTAGCCATTGTGTTTGCCTTGATTGATTGACAAAAAAAACGAGCCGATCCGCGACCAGATCGGCTGCCTCGATTTCCAGATGCGGAAATCGGAAACGAAACCTTTGCCAAGTCCCGTTTCCGATTGCCGCTTCGTGCGTCAGTCCACGTACAACGAACTGACCGATTCGCCGAACGCGATACGGCGGATCGTTTCGCCGAGCAATTCCGCCACGCTGAGCTGGCGAATCTTGCTGCATCCTTTGGCCGATTCCGACAAGGGAATCGTGTCGGTGACGACCAGTTCGTCGAGCTGCGATCCCTCAAGATTCTTGATCGCCGGACCCGACAGCACCGGATGCGTGCAATATGCGACGACCTTGCGCGCGCCGTTGCGTTTCAGCGCTGCGGCCGCCGCACACAGCGTGCCTGCGGTATCGACGATATCGTCGATCAGCACGCACACCTTGTTCTCGACTTCACCGATGATGTTCATCACCGTGGCTTCGTTCGCGCGCGGGCGGCGTTTGTCGATGATCGCCAAATCCGCATCGTCCAATCGTTTGGCGATGGCGCGGGCTCGCGCCACACCGCCTACGTCCGGACTGACCACGATGGTGTCGTCGGTGCCGTGAAAACGCCAGATATCGGCGAGCAGCACCGGCGACGAGTATACATTGTCCACCGGCATATCGAAAAATCCCTGGATCTGATCGGCATGCAGATCCACGGTCAAGACCCGATCGGTTCCCACCGCGCCGATCATTTTCGCGGCCACTTTGGCCGTGATCGGCACACGCGCCGAACGCGGGCGCCGATCCTGCCGGGCATAACCCAGATACGGAATCACAGCCGTCACGCTCGCCGCCGATGCGCGTTTCAGCGCGTCGATCAGCACGAGAAGTTCCATGAAATTGTCCGCAGTCGGCGCGGACGTCGACTGCATCACGAACACTTCCTGGCGGCGGACGTTTTCCTCGATCTCTACCTGCACTTCGCCATCGGAAAACCGTGTAACGAGCGCCTTGCCGAGCGGAACGTTCAGTTGATGACAAATGTTCGTCGCCAGCGCGCGGTTCGAATTGCCGGTGAAAACCAACAATCCGCGCTGCTCGCTTTCGCGCGAATAGGCATCTGCATAGCCGACCGGAATTGCCGTATTCACGAGATCGCTCCTGTACGCGCCTGTTCACGGGCAAAACTGCTGAACTGCCATGCAAATCTAAAAGCCAAAAATTTGGCTGGGACGGTAGGACTCGAACCTACGAATGCGGGGATCAAAACCCCGTGCCTTACCAACTTGGCGACGTCCCACCTTTTCGCTGAAGCCGCGATCCAGCCGCGACTTCGAAATCTCACTGCTTTCCGACGATTTCCAGCAGCGGCGACCGGTTCACGCCCGCCGCCCGATACACGCCGAATTCCGGCGGACACGCTGCCGCGATCCCGTCGGCTTTTTGCACCGAATCCATCGCAATGAACACGCATCCGCCACTTCCCGACAAACGCGCGTCGCCAAATCGAGTCAACCAATCCAGCGCCGACGCCACTTGCGGAAAGCGTGCCCGCACGAGAGGCGTAAACGCGTTGCCCGTGCAAGCTCCGTCAAGGAAGGCCGATATTGTCGTGGGCGGGGTGTTTCGTGTCAATTCAGCGGCTTGGAATAGTTCGGCCGTCGAGGCATGAACGCCGGGATCGAGAATGACGTAATGCCGCGGCGGAAGATCGATCGGCGTCAGTTTTTCGCCCACGCCTTCGGCCCACGCGCTATGGCCGCGCACGAACAACGGCACGTCCGCGCCGAGGCGTTCGCCGATTTTCGCCAAATCGTCGGTCGATGCATGGACGTTCCAGAGACGATTGAGCGCCGCCAGCGTCGTCGCCGCGTCCGAACTGCCGCCGCCGAGACCGGCACCGGCGGGAATGCGCTTTTCGATATCGATCTCGGCGCCGAGTTGCGTTCCCGAATGCCCGCGCAATAAACGCGCAGCGCGTACGGCGATATCTTTTTCCGGCTCGACATCCTTCAAACCGCGGACGCGGACGATCTCACCGTCATCTCGCGCACGAACGCGCACGACGTCGCCCCAATCGAGAATCTGAAACATGGTCTGCAAAAGATGATAGCCGTCGGCCCGCTTGCCGACGATGTTCAAAAACAGATTTAGCTTGGCCGGCGCGGGCCATTCCGACCATGCGTCATTCATCGATCGACCAGTTTTCGATCGACATGCGCACGTGAGCCGAGCCGCGGCTCGCGAACAGTCTTCGCGGCAACGGCGGACTGCGGTCGGCGTACCAATCGCGATATTCGACTTTCCACCCGTCCTGCTCGATCACCGTCGGCAGATCCTGCGCATCGAACTGTGTCTGCGCTTGCGACCCCGGCGCGCGCAATCCGCGCGCCCACGCGCCGAGTTTGGACAACGGCACGTCCCAGCCGAGACGTTCTTTCAATAATTTTTCGGGATTGCTGTCGATGTCCGGTTGCGGATCGACGCCTTCGAGCGTCGCGTGCGACGCATCGCCGCTCAGCTTCCATGTTTTTCCGGTGACGGGCGCGTGGACGGTAAAATCGTAGTCGTCACCATTTTGTTTCCAGACGAGATCGCCGCTGCCGCCGTCCTTCCCGTCGGACACGCCGATGTGCGCCGTGATCGTCCAGTGCGTGTTCGACGCGAGTTTCGCTTCGCGCGCCGTTTGCGCCGAATTCGTCTGCGCCGATTCCTTCACGCGAACGGGCGCACACGCCACGAGCATTGCGGCAATCAGAATCGCGATTGCCGATCGCAGACGACTCGTTGTCATGATTCCAGACGCTGGATCGTTTCGAGCAGGACTTTATTTTGTCCGTCTTTCTTGCGGCCCTGCTCCCAGATTTTCTTCGCTTCGTCTTTCCGTCCGGAAACCCACAACACTTCGCCGAGATGAGCGGCGATTTCCGGATCGGGCTGTTTCGCATACGCGGTGCGCAGATGCGTGACCGCGTCGTCCATCTGTCCGAGCCGATATTGGACCCAGCCGAGACTATCCATGATCGCAGGCTCATCGGGTTTCAGCACGAGCGCCTTTTCGATCAACCCCAATGCTTCTTTTTGATCGCCTTTACGATCGGCCAGCGTGTAACCGAGTGCGTTCAACGCATCGGCATCGTTCGGTCTCAATTCGAGCAGGCGGCGCAAATCGCGAACGGCCGCGTCGGTGTGATTCAGATCGTCGTTCAACAATGCACGCGCGTACAGCAAACGTGTGTCGTCGGGCATCGATTGCAGGCCGCGATCGTAAACCGCCACCGCATCTTCGCCTTGGCCGTGCTTGTGCAGAATGTCGGCTTCGAGCAAGTACACGTCGCCGAGTTCTTTCGAGTCGTCGCCCGCACGCGCCTGCAACTGATGAATCATCGCCAGCGCTTGTGTGCTTTTGCCTTCGCCATCGAGCAATAGCACGCTGCGCACCTGCGCTTCGAACCAATGCTCGTCGTCATCGGGCACTTGCTTGTACCAATCCAGCGCCTCGGTTTTGTGCTCGAGCATCTCGGCCAATTCGCCGAGCAGATTCAGCACCATGCCCGTATGCGGCGGCGGCAGCGCTTTCAGCTCGCGATACAGCGGATTCATCAGCGATTTGTCGTCCGCCCGCGCCGCATACGCCGCACGGGCAGCGTAGGTGTATTCGTCTTGCGGACCTTGCGCCAAGGAACGCGCCGCCGCCGCGTTGTCGCCCGACTGCCCGAGCATCGCCGCATACGCGACGCGCAGATGCGTATCTTTGGGATCATGTTTTAGCGCCGCGGCAAAAAGCATGCGTGCGCCTTCCTTGTCGCCCGACTGAATTTTCAGTTGCGCGGCCCAGATATACGTATCGGCGCTGGCAAACTTTTTCACCGCGCCTTGCGCGAGCGATTCGGCCAGCGATTTGTCGCCCAACCGCGATGCGAGTTGACTCACCGCGATCCATGTTTCCGCTTTTGAGCCCAACGACGGCGGCGTCGCGAGCCGTTCGAGCATGTCGCCCGCTTGTTTCTTGTCTGCGGCATCGACCAGCGCCGGTGCGATCATCCGCCAGCCGTTGCCTTCCGGTTGCTGCGCGAGCTTCGTCAGATCCTCGTAAGCGGCCTGCGTCGAGCCCTCATGCAGCGCGATCATCGCGTGCGCCTGCCAGAGACCGGGATCGTTGGGCTGTTCCGTCTGCCAACGTTGCAAGGTGGAGTTCGCCTCATCCCATCGTTTCGCGGCGATGGCGACCCGAGTTGCCTGCGCGGCGATAGCCGGATCGTCGCTGGCTTGCGCCGCGTTGACGTAGTTATCGGTTGCGGATTGCAGATCGGCATCGGCGAGCGCGAATTCGCCGGCGAGCGCCAGCGTCAACGCATCCTGCTTTGTCGGCGGCTGCGGCAGATCGATGCGCTGCAGCGGCTCGCGCGATTGACTCACGCGATGAGTCGACGGCGCGCTCGCGCAGCCGGCGAACGCGACGAATGCCAAGGCGAAATACAGACGATTGATGTTGCGGCGATATAGATTAGTCATCAGCACTTTTCCGCAAAAACGGGGCACTTGCGGAACGAATTTCCTCGATTCCGGAGCCGTCGAAACTTGCTATCAAGCCGGGGCGGCTCCACAATTTCCCGGCTCGCAGTGTTCATCTTCGCCATCGATTCGCTAGCTTAGCCCATCTGCTCCTACCGATATGAGCCTTCTCGCCCTCGGACTCAACCACCAAACCGCGCCGCTCGACCTGCGCGAGAAGGTGGCGTTTGCCCCAGAAGCGATGCCGGACGCATTATCGGACCTAGCGCGCCAACCCGGTGTGAATGAAGCGTTGATTATTTCCACGTGCAACCGCACCGAGTTGTACGTGGAAATCGAGTCCGGCGCCGAGGCCGTGGCGCAGCGCTGGCTGTTCGAGCACCATCGATTGAACGAACGGAGGCTCGACGAGTTCCTTTACACGCACGCCGACAATGCCGCCGTCCGGCATTTATTCCGCGTGGCGACGGGCCTCGATTCCATGGTACTCGGCGAACCGCAGATCCTCGGCCAGGTGAAAGACGCCTACCAGGCCGCCCGCTCCGCCGGCACGTTGCGCAGCTCGATGGAGCGGTTGCTCCAACAAACCTTCGCCGTCGCCAAACGCGTGCGGACCGATACGCGCATCGGCGCGAATTCCGTATCCGTCGCGTTCACTGCCGTGCGTCTAGCCGAAAAACTGTTCGCGAATTTGTCCGACGCGTGCGTGCTGCTCGTCGGTGCGGGCGAAACGATCGAACTGGCCGCGCGTCACCTCGCCGAATCGCGCGTGCGGCGATTGATCATCGCGAATCGGAGCCTCGAAAATGCGCAACCGCTGGCGGCGAGTTTGTCGGCCTATGCGATTTCGCTCAACGATCTGCCGCAACATCTGGCGGAGGCCGATATCGTCATCAGTTCCACTGCCAGCCGTGAACCGATCATCACGCGCGCGATGGTCGAAGACGCGATCGAAGCGCGCCGGCGCCGTCCGATGTTCATGGTCGACATCGCCGTGCCGCGCGACATCGA
>DATAVJ010000135.1:0-7616 GCA_036267795.1 Rudaea sp. | reverse complement strand
GCGCGAAACCGTTCGCGGCTTTGCGGACAAAGAGATCGGCCCGCGCGCCGATCTGATCGATCGCGAAAACACGTTTCCCGCCGACCTGTGGAAGAAGCTCGGCGACATGGGTTTGCTCGGCATCACGGTGCCCGAAGAATACGGCGGTTCGGGCATGGGTTTTCTCGCGCACGTCGTGGCGATGGAGGAAATCTCGCGCGCGTCGGGCTCGATCGGTTTGTCGTACGGCGCGCATTCCAATTTGTGCGTGAACAACATCGCTCACAACGCCACCGAGGCGCAGAAGAAAAGATATCTGCCGAAATTGTGCACCGGCGAATTCAAGGGCGCGCTCGCGATGAGCGAACCCGGCGCAGGTTCGGATGTCGTCGGGTCCATGACATGCCGCGCCGAGCAGAAAGGCGACAAATGGATCGCCAATGGCTCGAAGATGTGGATCACGAACGGCCCGGACGCCGACGTGCTGCTGGTCTACATGCGCACGGCGCATCGTCCGGCCGGATCGCGTTGCCTGACGGCCTTCATCATCGAAAAAGGCATGAAGGGTTTTTCGACGGCGCAGAAACTCGACAAGCTCGGCATGCGCGGCTCCAACACCTGCGAGCTGGTGTTCGACAACTGCGAGATTCCCGACGCCAATCGCGTCGGCGAAGTGAACGAAGGCGTGCGCGTGCTGATGAGCGGGCTGGATACCGAACGTCTGGTCTTGTCCGGCGGGCCGCTCGGTTTGATGCAGGCCGCGCTCGATGCCTCGCTGCCCTATGTGCGCGAACGCAAGCAGTTCAATGCGCCCATCGGCACGTTCGGCATCATGCAGGCAAAAATTGCGGATATGTATACATTGCTGCAATCGTCGCGCGCGTACGCCTACATGGTGGCGCAGGATTACGACCGCGGCCGCAAATCGCGCATCGACCCGGCATCTTGTCTGTTGCACGCGTCGACGAGTGCCGTGCACGTGGCGCTGGAAGCGATCCAGTGTCTGGGCGGCAACGGCTACATCAACGAATACCCGACCGGCCGGATTCTGCGCGATGCGAAACTCTACGAAATCGGCGCCGGCACGAACGAGATCCGGCGCATGCTGATCGGGCGCGAGCTGTTTCACGGCAAGTGGTGATTTTTCGAACGCTTGCCGCGTTGCAACAGTTGCTTTTATCCCCTTTTAAAAGATTCCACATTGGAACTTTTTCGCAAGAGTGCCTATTCTAGGCGCTGGGAGCAAAATCGAAGAAAATAAAAGCCCTTGCCAAGCAATGGCTTAAGACACTATCTGGAGGGAGAGTATGAGCAAGCCCAAGTCGAAATCGCGGGCGGCCAAGCCAAAGGCTGCACCGCCGAAAGGGGTCAAGCACGCCAAAGCGGCGCCCAAGGCGGCATCGAAACCCGTGCCGAAACCGACACCAAAACTGGCACCGAAGTCCGTGCCTAAGCCCGCGCCGAAAGTGGTGCCGAAGGCGGCAGCCAAGCCGGCTGCGAAAGCCGCGCCCAAAGCCGAGATCAAAGCGCCGTTAAAGACTGCATCCAAGGCGACGCCGAAGGCGGATTCGAGCAAGTCTGTTCTGGAATCGGCGCAGCACATCTGGCTGGCCGGACTCGGCGCTTTCGGCAAGGCGCAACAAGAAGGCGGCAAGATGTTCCAGGCGCTGGTGAATGAAGGTTCCGCGCTGCAAGGCCGCACGCGCAAGATCGCAACGGGGGCCGCAGGTGAAATGCGCGGTGCCGTGGAAAGCAGCGCGAACCAGATGCGCGAACAGGCGCAGGAATCGTGGGGCCGCCTCGAACAGGTTTTTGAGCGGCAGGTTTCGACTGCGCTGGCGAAGCTCAACATTCCGGGACGCAAAGAGTTCGAGGAGCTGACGCGCCGCATCGAAGAGCTGAGCAAGGATGTTCGGAAAACGACGATCGGCACCGGCGTCAAAACCGGATTCGGCAACGTGATGACGACGACGGTGCGCCGCGCACGCGACGACTTGAACGATCTCGCGCGCGAACTGGAAGAAGCGCAGCTCGCCGCCAAGCAAGCCGAAAAGAAAGCGCCGGCAAAGAAGAAGTAGTCGCGCACGCACGCTGGCCAACGTCGCGTTGACCGGTATTTTTGACCGTGATACAAACATGACGTGGCTTTATCGTTGGGGCAGATGACGCATGTCGGATCTCAAAGCGAAGTTCACGAAGGCCGCCGAGGATGTGAAAGGCCTCAGCGAACGCCCCGACAACGACACGCTGCTTAAGCTCTATGCGTTGTACAAACAAGGTTCCGACGGCGACGTGTCGGGGCCCAAACCCGGATTCTTCGATTTCGTCGGCACCGCGAAGTACGAAGCGTGGGCGAAACTCAAGGGGATGAAATCCGACGATGCGATGCAGAAGTACGTCGATCTGGTAAAAAAGCTCGGCGGCTGAACTCCGGCCGGCGCTGTTCAGCGCAACCTGATGTGGTTGCGTTCCTGCTTGCGGTCCCACGCGCGCAATTCGTCGCGCAAGTGCGCCACGCGTTGCCGGCCCAGCGCATTGCGTTCTTCGTCGAGCACGTTCGCGTTGAGCAGTTCCGCCAGGCGCTGCGCCGTGGGCAACATCGCGTCCCATGCGTCGAGCGCGGATAGCGGCCCCGGCAATGTCATAAAGAAACTCACGCCGGGTGTGTGCAGTTCTTCGATGTGCCGCATGTCGAAATTGCCGGGCTTCACCATGTTCGCCATGCTGAAAATCGGACCGGCTTCGGGTTTGCCGGAAATGAGGCGATGAAAAATTCCCATGTCGCCGAAGGTGAGTCCGGCTTTTTCCGCGGCGACGACGAGATTCGGGCCGTGCATCGTGTCGCCTGCGCGTGACGCCACGAACAACGTGACGATGCGTTCGATCGGCTGTTCCGGACGCACGCCGCGCGGCGGTTTCGACGGTTCGGCCGGCGCGCGTTTGGCCGCGATGGCGGAGCCGAGTTTTTCCAGTTCGTCGGCCGCGAAGTTGATATCGAGTTCGCCTTGTCCGGTGCCGATCGGTTCGTCGAGTTCGCTACCTTCGAGATCGGCATCCCCGAACGTCGGCTCGATACGCTCGCCGGATTCGTTCTCGCGCAATATCGGATTGCGTCTGCCCTGCTTCGGACGCTTCGGTTTTCCGAACAGCCAGATCAGCGCAAAAATAATGACGCCGACGATCGCAATGAGGATGCGCAGTTCGTTCGCGGTCATCGCGGAATTCCCATCACGTGCAGCCTACGCTCGAAACCATCGTGCGATGGTAGCAACTGTGACGGCGTTCGTCAGGCGGCGCCGGCGAGTTTGGCTGCTTCGGCAAGATCGACCTGCACCAGACGCGACACACCGGCTTCGCGCATGGTGACGCCGCAAAGCTGAAGCGCCGCTTCCATCGTCGCCTTGTTGTGGGTGACGAAAAGAAATTGCACGCGCTCGCTCATCTCGGTGACGAGCTGCGAGAAACGTCCGACGTTGGCTTCATCGAGCGGCGCATCGACTTCGTCGAGCAGACAAAACGGCGCCGGATTCAGACGGAAAATCGAAAACACCAACGCCACGGCGCTCAACGCCTTCTCACCGCCGGACAGAAGCGAAATGTTGGACACGCGCTTGCCGGGTGGGCGGGCCATGATCGATACGCCGCTGTCGAGCATGTCTTCGCCGGTCAGTTCGAGATACGCATGGCCGCCGCCGAACAGGCGCGGGAAGAGTTCCTGCAATCCCGTGTTGACGCGATCGAATGTTTCCTTGAAGCGTGCGCGCGTTTCGCGATCGATTTTCTTGATCGCGCCTTCGAGCGTTTCCAGCGCGGTGTTGAGATCGGTGAGCTGCGCGTCGAGATATGTTTTGCGTTGCGACTGTTCTTCGTGTTCCTGGATCGCGGCGAGGTTCACCGGTTCAAGACGCTTGATCTTCGCATCGAGCGCTTCGAGCTGTTGCTGCCATTCCACGGGATCCGCGGCTGCCGACAAGCCTTCCAGTAATGCCGCCAATTCGTGGCCGGCCGATGTGATCGCTTCCTCGATTTGCTGTGCGCGCAATTGATGGCCCTGATGCGCAAGGCGGCGTTCGGAATGCACTTCGCGTTGCTGGCTCAACGCGTGTTCGACGCGATGACGTTCCTGTTCGTAGCCGCGGAATTCCGCGTCGCGTTCTTCCAGCGCCTTTCGCGCTTCGACGAGTTGCTTGTCGATGAGCAGACGCTGGTTCAAATACGTTTGACGTTCCGCTTCAAGACCGGCCAACGGATCGCCGCCGTGTGCAAGTTGTTCCGCAATCTCGGTTTTACGCGCCTGCAATTGCGCGAGCTGACTGTTCATGCGGTGCAGCGCTTGTTCCAGCGACGCGACCGACGAACGGCGCGATTCCAAACCGAGCGCGAGCTGATGCGCCTGATCGGCGGCTTCGCGCGCGTTCATGCGCGCTTCTTCGCGCGCTTCGAGCAAGCGACGGCGTTCGCCGTCGAGATGCTGACGCTGTTGTTCGAGATCGCCCATGCGCGAAACGGCTTCTTCCTGCCGCTGACGCGCCGCGCGCGAGAGCTCGTGATCGGCCGCGATACGCGTTTCGAGATCGGCGATTTCCGAATCGATTTTCGCGATGCGCGCCTGCGCCGTTTCGATCTTGCCGCGATGGCTTTGCAGTTGCCCCGCGATTTCCGCCACACGGCGATGCGCGGTGTAGAGATCGCGCTGCGCTTCGTCGCGCACGCGTTCGGCTTCGGCTTTGCGCGATTTCAGTTCGTCGATGTCTTTGCCGAGATTTTCCGTGCGCGTTTGCGCTTGCGCGATCTGCTCGCGGATCGTCTGAATCTCGCGCTCGCGTCCGAGCACGCCCGCCTGCGCGCCACCGCGGCGCAGCACGCGCGCGAAGCCGGCGCCGAGCCATTCGCCCGTGCGCGCAATGACCGATTGATTCGCCGCGAGCGACGACGCGATCATACGCGCCTCGTCGATGGTTTCCGCGGTACGCACGTTGGCGAGGATGCCGAAAATAGCCGCGGGACCTTTCACGTACGCGGCAAGCGTGCCGGCGCTGCCGGTCTGGCCTTCGTTCGACGAAATCAGCGCGACATCCGCATTGCGCACATTAGCGAGTTGCGCGGCGTGTGCATGCGGCGAGTCGGTCAGTACGCCTTCGAGCAACCCGGACAGTACCGTTTCGACGGCTGTTTCCCAACCGTTATCGACAACGAGCACTTCACCGAGGCGGCGCGATTTATCAAGTCCCAATTTCGCCAGCCATTCGCCGGCAGGAGATTTTTCCTGACCGAGCGCCGCGTGCTGCAACGCTTCCAGCGATGCAAGACGTCCGCGCAGATGTTGCAATTCCGTGCGTGCCTCGTTGAGCTGCGACGCGTTCGCGCGTTCGCTTTCCAGCGCCTGTTCGTGCGCTACGCGGCGTTCATCGAGCAGTTTGGTGAATGTCTCGACCTTCTCTTTGTGCGTGTCGTGTTCCGATGTCAATTGCGTCGATTGATCACTTAACGTCTGCACGTTTGCCGCGTGTTTTTCTTCGCGCAGCAATTCCAGGCGACGGCTGTTTTCCAGCGCCTGCTTATCCAGCAAGCTCAAACGCGTGCGTTCCACCTCCGCCGCCTGCGCCGCTTCCGCGGACGATTTCGCGTACGCATCCCACTGCGTCTGCCAATCGACGATCGTCGCTTCTGCATCGCGCAACGCGTCGGCCGTCGTCGTCGCATTCTGTTGCAGCGACGCGAGTTTCGGTTCGCCTTCGCTCAATGTCGCGCGCAGCGCTTCGATTTGTTCGTGATCCGCGCGGATGTGCTCGTCGAGTTCCGCCAGCGCTTTTTCCGTTTCGACGCGATTGCGTTCGAGGCGTTCGCGCAGTTCGCGGTTGTGCTGAATCTGCTGCTCGACGCGCGCGATCTCGCCGCCGACGCGATATACCTCGCCCTGCACCTTGTTGAGGTTTTCGCCGGCGAGTTGATGCTTTTCGCGATGGCCTTCGATTTGCGCCTCGACTTGCCGCTGTTCGGCGACGAGCGCTTCGATGCCGATTTCGCCGTGCCGCAGCGCGGCCGTGTGTTCGTCCAATTCACCCGCGATGACGCGATAATGCAGCGCGCGCAGTTCGGCTTCGCGGCGCGTCTGTTCCGTTTTCAGATCCTGCCAGCGTGCGGCGGCTTTGGCCTGACGGTTCAAATGCTCGAGCTGCTTTTCGACTTCCTCGCGCACGTCGTTCAGGCGTTCGAGATTCTCGCGCGTCGCCCGGATACGGCTTTCCGTTTCCTTGCGGCGTTCCTTGTATTTCGAAATGCCGGCGGCTTCTTCGAGATAGCCGCGTAATTCATCGGGATGCGCGGAAATGATTTCCGAAATCATGCCCTGCTCGATGATGGAATAACTGCGCGCCCCGAGACCGGTGCCGAGGAACAGATCGGTGATGTCGCGGCGGCGGCAGCGCACACCGTTCAGGAAATATTGCGATTGCCCGTCGCGGCTGGCGGCGCGCTTGACCGAGATTTCGTTGTACTTCGCGTATTCGCCGATGACGGTGCCGTCGGAATTGTCGAAGATCAGTTCGACGGTGGCGTTGCCGACCGGTTTGCGTCCCGTCGATCCGGAGAAAATCACGTCGCTCAGCGAATCGCCGCGCAGGCGTGTCGGCGCGCTTTCGCCCATCACCCAGCGGATCGCGTCGATGATGTTGGACTTGCCGCAACCGTTCGGACCGACGATACCGGTCATGTTGGTGGGCAGGTGCAGAACAGTCGGATCGACGAAGGATTTAAAACCGGAAAGCTTGATCGTTGTCAGTCGCATCAATACATCTCGCGCGGTCTAGAAAAACCGCTATGCCATAATGTCGGATTGTCGCCGGCGAGAACGCCGCGTGAGTGTCGCAGGATTTCGAAATTCTTCAGGATCAGAAATGAGTACCGCCCCGAGTAAATTCTTGGAGACGTTCCCCAATCCGCAGCCGGATCGCGATTATACCATCCGCATGCGCATGCCCGAGTTTACCTGTTTGTGCCCGAAAACGGGCCAGCCGGATTTCGCGGTGCTGAATCTCGACTACGTTCCAGCAAAGACCTGTGTCGAATTGAAATCGTTGAAACTTTATATCTGGAGTTTCCGCAACGAAGGCGCTTTCCACGAGGCGGTGACGAACCGGATTCTGGACGATCTCGTCAAGGCGACCGAGCCGAATTTCATGCGTCTCACCGCCGAATTTCTCGTGCGCGGCGGAATCTACACGACCGTTGTCGCCGAGCATCGCGCGCCGGGCTGGCAAGCGCCGGCGCCCGTGACGCTGCCCTAGTCTTTCTTCTCGTCTGCCGGTTTGGCGGGCGGCTGTTGCGCGGCGGTCGGCGCTGCCGGCGCGGGCGCGGCACCTTGCGGATATTCGATCTTTGCGCTCTCGCGCAGCTTCTTGATGCGCTCCTGCGCCATCTTCACCTGCATGCCGTGGCGTACGCCTTCCTTCACCTGTTCGAACGGCGGCGGCGTGTACGGATTGACGATGTCCAGATGCACGACATGCCAGCCGTATTCCGTTTTCACCGGCACTTTCGTGGTCTCGCCGTTCTTCAGGTTTTGCAGTGCCTTGGTCAGCGCTTCCGGTAACTGATCGGGACGCACGCGCGTAAAAAGTTTCGCCTGCTTGGCTTTG
>DATAVJ010000134.1:0-2875 GCA_036267795.1 Rudaea sp. | reverse complement strand
GCATTCGGATTCCACGCAAGGCGACCAAACGCGAAGAGATTGGCCATCGCAAGGGGATGCGCGAGCCAGTTTGCATCGAGGCCGACGTTGGCGATGCCGATGTAGCCGCCGACGGGCCGATGAAACACTTTGCCCGCGATTAAATCTTTGACCGGAGTATTGTCGCGGCCGGCGTGCATGTCGAAGTCGAGCACTTCTTTCCACATCGGCGCGAGAAAGACGACGTGATGCTGCTGGCCGGTGTATTCCTGCGTGATTTGCAACTCGATCGCTTCGTTTGTTTTTTCGAGGCCGCTGAAAAGCGGCGAAACCGGTTCGCGCGCCTGAAAATCGATAGGGCCGTGCTTGATCTGGATGACGACGTTGTCTTCGAACTGGCCGTCGAGCGGATGAAAATTATCGTAAGCGGCTTTGGCGCGATCATTCTTCAGATCGCGCCAATCGAGATGATGGTTGTAAACGAAAGCGCGGTAGAAGACGAGACCGCCGTGCGGTTTTAAAGCATGCGCAATGACGTTCGCAGCGTCGGCGGGTGTGCGGTGATAGGTCGATGGGCCGAGGCGGCCTTCGGAGTCGGCTTTGACGACCACGCCGCCGAGGTCGGGAATTTTTGCGTAGACCTGATCGAAGCGTTCGCGCCACCACTTCGCGACGGTTGGATCGAGCGGATCGAACGTGTCGAGGCCGCCGATGCGCATGGGGCTGCTGACGTCGACGGCGATCGCGAGATGCACGCCCCACGCGCGAAAAATGTCGGCGACGCGCACAAGTTGCGGGAGAAATTCGGGAGTGAGGACGCGCGGGTTTGCGTTGACGTTGTTGATCGCGCAGCCGTTGATGCCGACGGACGCGAGCAGGCGGGCGTAGTCGTTGACGCGCGAGAGGTCGGCACGCACATTGTCGGCGTCGAAGAAAATCGAGCGGCCGCCGTAGCCGCGCTCGATGGTGCCGTCGAGATTGTCCCAGTCGTTGACCCAGCGGACTGGGGCGGAGGGATGTTGGGTTTCGTCGATGTTGGCGAGCGATTCGTGGCGAGCGATTTTGCCGAGGAAGGCGAAGACGCCGTACAGGACGCCTCGGTCGTCGCCGCCGGTGATGCGGAGCGACGCTTTGCTTCCACTTCCGGACCATCGCAAGCGAAACGATTCCGGCGCGAGATTTTTCTCGGTGGCAAGCACGATAAGAGGAGCGTGCGACGCGACGGGCGCGGTCGCGTCGCGATTGGCAAGCGTGACGCCTAACATTCCGTGAAGACCGCGCGCCAATTCCTCGCGCGCAGTGCGCAGGACGAGCGAATCGCCTTCGACTTCGACGGTGTGCGGCAGTGTTGCGTGCATCTTCGCGGCGGCGGCATCGAGCGGCGCGTAACGCAGCCAGGCTTCGTGGCCATCTTCGGCGTTGGCGGCGGACAGGAAAATCAGCGACAGGAATATGAATATGCAGGCCGCGAGAGGTGAGGGTTTTCGCGAGTTCATGGATTACTCGGACGCGAATCTAGCACGAGTGGCAAGTTTAGACCGAAAAGCAAAGACAACCGTGGCAGGTTTTATCGGCTGGGCGCTTGGGGCGCAGCATGCTGCGCCCCTACACTTGGCTTCGGCCTTACAGTTGGTTGAGCTCACACAGGGGTTGGCGCAGGGCTGCGGAATTGTGGCACTCTGGCGGCGCACAATTTTTTGATTTTGCGGCGCGATCGATGCGCCTGAGGATTCGATGCGATGAAGATTGTCGACGCCAAGGTAATTGTTTGCAGCCCGGGACGAAATTTTGTCACGTTGAAAATTGTCACGGAAGATGGAATTTATGGGCTTGGCGACGCGACGCTGAATGGGCGCGAGCTTGCCGTGGCGTCGTATCTGAGCGATCACGTTTGCCCGCTGCTGATCGGGCGCGACGCGCGGCGCATCGAGGACATCTGGCAATACCTTTACAAAGGCGCGTACTGGCGGCGCGGGCCGGTGACGATGTCGGCGATCGCCGCGGTGGACACGGCGTTATGGGACATCAAGGCGAAATCGATGAACGCGCCGCTGTATCAATTGTTAGGCGGAGCTTCGCGCGAAAGCGTGATGGTGTACGGGCACGCGAGCGGAAGCGACATCGAAGATACGGTCGCAGCGGTTTCGAAATACATCGGCATGGGCTACAAGGCGATTCGCGCGCAGTCGGGAATTCCCGGGTTGTCGAGCACGTACGGCGTTGGGCGCGGATCGATGTATTACGAACCGGCGGAAAAAGATGCGCCGCCGGAGAATGCGTGGTCGACGGAACAATATCTGAATTTTGCGCCGCAACTTTTTTCGCGGCTGAGGAAAGAGTTCGGCCCGGATGTTCATTTACTGCATGACGCGCACCACCGGCTCACGCCGATCGAAGCGGCACGGCTCGGCAAAGAGCTTGAGCCGCATCACCTGTTCTGGCTGGAGGATCCGACGCCGGCGGAGTTGCAGGAGAGCTTTCGGCTGATTCGCCAGCACACGACGACGCCGCTCGCGGTCGGTGAAGTCTTCAACACGATTTTCGATTGCCAGCAGCTGATCGAAGAGCAGCTCGTCGATTACATTCGAACGACGGTTGTGCATGCGGGCGGAATTTCGCATTTGAAAAAGATCGCGAGCCTCGCGGAGATTTATCAGGTTCGGACCGGTTCGCATGGCGCGACGGATTTGAGTCCGGTGTGCATGGGGGCGGCGCTGCATTTCGACATCAGCGTACACAACTTTGGGATTCAGGAGTACATGCGGCACACGCCGGAGACGGACAAAGTTTTTCCGCACACGTATTCGTTCAAGGATGGATTCATGTATCCGGGCGACGCGCCGGGGATTGGCGTTGATATTGATGAGAAACTGGCGGCGACGTATCCGTATCACCG
>DATAVJ010000133.1:0-8355 GCA_036267795.1 Rudaea sp. | reverse complement strand
GTCGAGTTGATCGGCGATACTCAGCGCATCAGGATTCAATTCGATGATCGCGTTGATCGCCGGACCGGTTTTGTCGATTTTCGCAATGCGGTCGAGATAGCGCTGCACGAGCGCATGTGACGAGAGTTCGCCGTGCTCCATCTTCGCGGCGAGTTGAGCGACCGAGAATTCTTCGTCCGTGATAGACGACTGCGCAAACGCCGACGTTGCGGCGACCAGCCCGAGCAGGATCAGTTTTTTGTGCATCGATGTCTCCCGTGATGCACGCAGAATACCGAATTTTCGAAGGCGTTACGCCGCTTGGCGTGAAGCCCGCTTGCGATCGCTTTCCGTTAGACCGTTCGATTAGCGAATGCGTCCTCAAGTTGTCCTGATGTCGTCCCGATTAGAAACGATTCCCAGCGTAGAGTTTCGACGTCCTTGGCGGAGCTTCAACATGAAAACTCTATTCACTTTTTTTGCATGTGCTCTAGTGGTCGTAACTCACACTGCAAGTGCGCAAAGTCTGCTGAAGAACTCTACTTTTGATTCCAGCACCAACTATTGGGACACGAGCACTTACAGCCATTGGAGTAGCCTAGAAAATTATCCCAACGGTCACGGCGGATCGCTCCTGATAGCGACCTCAGGCACAGACTATGCGGAGCAGTGCGTAGCACTTCCAGCTGAACGAATATACCTTTTGAGACTCGCTACCTTGAACAACGCCGCAGAAAGCGACTGGTGCAGCGACTGATATTTTGGTGTTGAGTTGACGTGGTGGCTGGGAAGCGCTTGCGATTTCAAACTTGTTGAAGACGCCCCTTTATTCTGGAACATTCCCATTGGTCAAAACCAATACGACTGGATTCAAAGGTACGAATTCGTAGGTGCTCCTGCCGAAGCAAACAGCGTCAGGGTTACGCTGAGTGCCGAATGTACGACTCACCGCGGCACGACGAAGATGTACTTCGACAATGTAGCGTTGTTAACTGACGAGATTTTCTCAAACGGTTTTGATTTTTAGCCCGTTGCGCGCAAGGCGATGGCGACGCAATTGGTTTGATGCACCAAACCCAATTTGGGTACGATCAAACCCAAATTGGGTCATGCTGCGAGACGCAATTCCGGCTGCAGTCCCGCGCGCGCCGCCAAGCGCACCAGCAGATCCAGGCTAAAATTGCCGATCTTGCCGCGTTTGATGTCGCTGACACGAGCTTGAGTTACGTCCAGCATTTTGGCTGCCTGTGTCTGTGTGCCGGCCGAGGTGAGCCATGTCTGTAGCCCACGCAGCAACTCTGCGCGCATGGCAAGTTCCGCTGCCTCTTCGGCAGAGAATAAGTCATAGAACACACCGCGCTTGTCGCCCGGCGTGACGCGCTTGTCGTTGCGGCGCACGACCTGGGCATGAATTTTCTTCATGGCAATTCCCTCATCAACGTTTTCAGCCGCTGTTGTGCGAGGCGAAGATCGGTAATGCCGGTCTTGGCTGTTTTCTTCTGGAAGCAGTGCAAAACGTGCACAGCGTCGCCGATCTGCGCGATGTAAATAATGCGAAACGCGCCGTTCGTATCGCGAAGGCGTATTTCCTTCACGCCTGTGCCAATTGTCGGCATAGGCTTCCAGTCATCGGGATTTTCGCCGTGCTGCACCTTGTCGAGTTGGAAACCCGCCTCCCGACGAATTGATGCAGGAAAATTCAGCAAATCTTCTTTGCTGCTACCAATCCATGACAGCGGCTTCATCGAAAGCGACTATGCGCGTTTACGCATTTTTATGCAAGGACACGCATAATGACGAGAACGCGCGATCAGGCCGCCTGGCGCGACGCCCGCTTGCGATCGTTTTCGGTCAGGTGCTTCTTGCGCAGACGAATCGCCTTCGGCGTCACTTCCACCAGTTCATCGTCTTCGATGAATTCAAGCGCCTGTTCCAGCGACATCTTGATCGGCGGCGTGAGCTGCACGTTTTCATCCTTGCCGGCGGCGCGGATGTTGGTGAGCTGCTTTGCGCGCAAGGCATTGACGGTGAGGTCGTTGTCCTTGGCGTGGATGCCGACGAGCTGACCTTCGTAGATTTCCGCACCTTCGTCGATAAGCAAGCGACCGCGTTCCTGCAAGCTGACCAGCGAATACGCCGGCGCCATGCCCGTGCCGTTGGAGATCATCACGCCGTTCTGGCGCTTGGCGATCGAGCCTTCGGCGCGCGGGCCGTAGTGATCGAACACGTGGAAGAGCAGACCGGTGCCGGCGGTGACGGTGCGGAATTCCGTCTGGAATCCGATCAGTCCGCGCGCGGGAATCATGTATTCGAGACGAACGCGTCCGCGTCCGTCGGGTTCCATGTTCTTGAGCTGTCCCCGACGCGTGCCGAGGCGCTCCATCACGCCGCCCTGGAATTGTTCTTCCATGTCGACGACGAGTTGCTCGAAAGGTTCCTGCGTGACGCCATCTACTTCCTTGAGGATGACCTCGGGACGCGACACGGCGAGTTCATAACCTTCGCGACGCATCGTTTCGATCAGCACCGAAAGATGCAATTCGCCGCGGCCGGACACTTTGAATTTATCCGGATCTTCCGTTTCTTCGACTTTCAGCGCGACGTTGTGCAGCACTTCGCGCATCAAGCGTTCGCGAATCTGGCGGCTCGTAAGGAACTTGCCTTCGCGGCCGCAGAAAGGGGAATTGTTCACCTGGAACGTCATGCTGATCGTAGGCTCGTCCACGGTCATCGCCGGCAAACCTTCTGGTGTATCGACGGCGCACACGGTGTCGGAAATGCTCAGGGCTTCGATGCCCGAAATCGCAATGATGTCGCCGGCTTCGGCTTCCGGAACTTCGCGGCGTTCCAAACCCATGAAGCCGAGCACTTGAAGTACACGGCCGTTGCGCTTCTTGCCGTCGCGATCGACGATGGCGACGGGCATGTTCGTGCGTACTTTGCCGCGCTGGATGCGGCCGATGCCGATGAGTCCGACGTATGAGTTGTAATCGAGCTGACTCAAGCGCATCTGGAACGGACCGTCCGGATCCACTTTCGGCGCGGGCACGTGCTGCATGATCGCTTCGTATAACGGCGTCATGTCGCCTTCGCGCGATTCCGAGTCGAGACTCGCATAGCCGTGCAGCGCCGATGCATAGACGACCGGGAAATCCAGTTGTTCGTTCGTCGCGCCGAGGCGGTCGAACAGGTCGAAGGTCTGATCGAGCACCCAGCCCGGACGTGCACCGGGACGATCGACTTTATTGATCACGACGATCGGACGAAATCCCATCTGAAACGCTTTCTGCGTGACGAAGCGCGTTTGCGGCATCGGGCCGTCCATCGCGTCGACGAGCAGCAATACGGAATCGACCATCGAAAGCACACGTTCGACTTCGCCGCCGAAATCCGCATGTCCGGGCGTATCGACGATATTGATGCGGTTGTCGCGCCAGGTGATCGCGGTGTTCTTTGCGAGAATCGTGATGCCGCGTTCTTTTTCCTGATCGTTCGAATCCATCACGCGTTCGGCGAGCACGGTGCGTTCGCTGAAGGTGCCCGATTGCTTGAGCAGGCAATCCACCAACGTGGTTTTGCCGTGATCGACGTGCGCGACGATGGCGATGTTGCGGAGCTTTTCGATAGACATGAGTAATGGTCCAGGCCGCCGGGGCAGGCTGGAAAGGCTGAGTCGGGAGGCCGTAATTATAGCAGATGATGCGGGCGAATGCCGCGCTGCAATATTTCTGAACGCGTTGTAATCCTGCGGATTTCCGCCGGATGCTAGAGTGCGCCGGCGACAGGTGGCTTGGGTGCGCGCCATGACGGCGGTGGCAACGATCAACGGAGCCGAAATCGGCGATTTCTATGACCGGCACGTGCTGGGCAGCCGGCCTGCGGTCATTCGCAATGCGACGAAATGGCCGGCGTTCGGTAAATGGTCGCTGGACTTCTTTCGCACCCAATTCGCCGACCACACGATCAATGCCGGCAACCGCGAATGGCGGATGGCCGACTTCATCGATCGCGTCGAGAAATCCACACCGGCCGATCCTGCGCCATACCTGCGCGAATGGCCGATCAACCGCGAACTGCCGGCTCTTCTGTCCGACATCTCGCCCGCGCCGGCAGTCACTCTGCCGAACTGGATCAACGGCAATCTTCTGCCGAAGCGCTGGAAGATCTACGGCGGCGTGCCGGAATTGCTGATCGGCGGCAACGGATCGGGATTCCCGTACCTGCACTTCGACGCGTATCACCAGCACGCGTTCATCACGCAGGTGGTCGGCGGAAAGGACTTCGTGATGTTCGATCCAAAGGACACGCCGTATCTGTATCCGCTCGGCGGCGAGTCGCTGAAGACGCATCTCACCGACGTGCGCAACGTCGATCCGGAAAAATTCTCGCTGTTCGCGAAGGCGACGCCGATCACGTTCCGCCTCATGGCCGGCGAGACCGTGTTCGTCCCGGCGGGATGGTGGCACGTGACGTACATCGACGAACCGACCATTGCCGTTTCGCTCAACACCGCGAACGCATCGAACTGGCGTGCGATGTCGCGCGACATGGCGCTCGAATCCGCCGGTGTAAAACGCCTGATCAAGCGGGTATATCTGGAGACGCTCGGCACGGTGCTCCCGCTGCTTCCACGAAAAGCCGCCGCCTGGCTGAACATCGCATAGCAATCCGGCGTGCCTACCGGAGCGGCGGTTTGCGTTATGCTTGCGCCCTTTCACGACAGCCCTCGGACTACCGATGAACTCAGACCTGCAAGCCCACATCGTCACCGGCCGCGGCACGATCCATCTGCGCCTGTTCGCTGACCAGACACCGCTCACCGTTGCGAATTTTGTGAACCTCGCCGTGCGAAAGTTCTACGACGGTTTGAGCTTCCACCGCGTCATCCCGGATTTCATGGTCCAGGGCGGCTGCCCGGAAGGCAGCGGACGCGGCGGTCCCGGCTATCGCTTCGAGGATGAGATCGTGCCGGCGCTCAAGCACGATTCGCCGGGTGTTCTATCGATGGCCAACGCGGGACCAAACACGAACGGCAGCCAGTTTTTCATCACGCACGTGGCGACGCCGTGGCTCGACGGCAAGCACACGGTATTCGGACACATCCTCGGCAGCGAAGATCGCGACATCGTCGACCAGGTTCGCACCGGAGAAAAAATCGGATCGATTACGATCCGCGGCGATTACGCGCCGCTGCTCGAGAAAGAAAAAAATCGTCTGGCGCAATGGAACGCGATTCTCGACAGACAATGAGTGATGCGCTCGGCAGTCCATTCCCGGAATTGACGGACGCCGAATACGCTGGTTTCGTGCGCCTGTGGGGTGACCGCGAAACCGCCGACGATCAATTGAACGCACGTTACGGCTTGTTAGGCCACCGCTCCGCACTCGAACTGCTGGGCGATCGGGAAAAATTCTTTCTGCGACCGCCGCTCGTTCGCGAGCGGCGTCGGCGTCGACTATTGCTCGAAATTCAACAAGCGCACGCAATGAATCGGGCGGGTGTTTACGCCTGACACACCATGCGCCCAGTGCGCGCGGGCGCGATTGACCGATGCAGGATTGGTCATGCGCGATCTTCCACTGGCATACGACGATGGTGCGCTGCGGTAGTGTGATAAAATGCCGCGCTGATCTGCCTACCTTGTCCGCGAAGAGGATTGCCGATGCTCGAGCTAGCCAAGCGCATGAGCCGCGCGAAACCCAGCGCGATCATGATCGTGGCCGACAAGGCCAAGAAGCTCAAAGCGTCGGGCCGCGACATCATCAGCTTTTCGATCGGCGTGCCGAATTTCCTTCCCGGCGAACATGTGTACGCCGCCGCGCACGAAGCGCTGAAGCACGACAGCGGTCAATACGGATCCAATCGCGGACCTGACGCATTGCTCGATGCGTTCCTCAAACATTTGAAGGAAGGCGGCTTCGACGGTTTCGAACGCAAGCATCTCGCCGTGGGAATCGGCGCGAAAGAAGTCCTGTTCAATTTGCTGTATGCATTGTTGGACGAAGGCGACGAAATTCTCATTCCCGCGCCGTACTGGACCAGCTACGTCGACATCGCCGAAATCCTCGGCGCGAAAGTCACGATTCTGCAGTGTCCGCCCGAACAAGATTACAAACTCACGCCGAAGCAGCTTGAAGATGCGATCAAGCCGACATCGAAAGCGCTGCTGTTCAACAATCCGTCGAATCCCACGGGCATGGTTTATTCGCCGGACGAGATCGAGGCGCTCGCCGATGTGCTCGTCAAACATCCCATCTGGGTGATTTCGGACGACATCTACAACCGCATGATCTTCGACGGGTTGCCGTACGCGCATCTGGTCAAGGCGCGGCCCGAATTGCGTGATCGCGTGATCATCGTCGACTCGATTTCGAAAACCTACGGCATGCCGGGCTGGCGCGTCGGGTTGGTCGCTGCTGCGGAATCGGTGGCGCAATCGCAAGTCACGTTGAATTCGAATCACATCACGAGTCTTCCCGAAGTCGTCACCGCCGCGGCAACGGCCGCATTCGACGGGCCGCAGGATATTCCGCGCGAAAAGTGCGCCGATTTCGCCAAACGCCGCGATGAAGTCATGGCTGCGCTGAAGAAAATTCCCGGCGTGAATTGTCCGAAGCCGCAAGGCGCGTTTTACGCGTTTCCGGATATTTCCGTTGCGTTCGGCAAAAAACATGGCGACCACGCTATTAAAAACGACATCGATTTCTGCAACGTATTGCTGGATGCGAAAGGTGTCGCGTGCGTGCCGGGCTCCGCGTTCGGCGAAGCGCGCGCGATCCGTATTTCCTATACCTGCAAACCGTCGGAACTTACCGATGGATTGAAACGGCTGCAGAATTTTTTTGCTGAACTCACTTAGGAGTCGTCATGCAAATGACAGCAATTATCGAACGTGAGGGGAATGGCTACGTGGCGTTATGCCCCGAAGTGGACGTCGCCAGCCAAGGCGATTCAATCGAGCACGCCCGCACGAACTTACAGGAAGCATTGGAATTGTTTTTCGAACACGCGTCCCCCGCCGAAATTCGCGAGCGCATGCACGATGAAGTTTACATAACGACGGTCGAGGTCGCAGTTGCCTAAGCTGCGAGTTTTGTCGGGCCGTGCGCTTTGCGCGCTACTCGCCCAACATGGGTTCATTCAGATCAGACACCGCGGCAGTCACGTCATCATGCAGAGAGCAGACTTGGGCGTTACGAGAACAATTCCTGTGCCGGATCACGATGAAATCAGAATCGGCACGTTACTATCAATCATTCGCCAGTCGCAGTTGCCGCGTAAAATCTTTGAAGCCAGTTAGCTAAGAGGAATTCACATGAAATCCCCCGTCCGCGTTCTCGTCACCGGCGCCGCTGGCCAGATCGGCTACGCGCTGTTGTTCCGCATTGCCGCCGGCGATATGCTCGGCAAAGATCAACCGGTCATTCTGCACCTGCTTGAAATAACGCCCGCGCTGCAGGCGTTGAATGGCGTGGTCATGGAGTTGACCGACTGCGCGTTTCCGCTGCTGGCGGGTACCGTGGCGACGGACGACGTGAATGTCGCCTGCAAAGATCTCGACTACGCACTGCTCGTCGGCGCGCGTCCGCGCGGCCCCGGCATGGAGCGCAAGGATTTGCTCGAAGCCAACGGCGCCATCTTCGCGCCGCAGGGCAAGGCACTCAACGCGCATGCGAAGCGCAACATGAAAGTGCTCGTGGTCGGCAATCCGGCGAACACGAATTCGCTGATCGCGCAGCAGAACGCGCCCGACCTCGACCCGAACTGTTTCACCGCGATGGTTCGGCTCGATCACAACCGCGCTCTCGGTCAGCTGGCCGAAAAAACCAATTCGCACACGACCGATATCAAGAAAGTCACGATATGGGGCAACCACAGCTCCACGCAGTATCCCGATATCCATCACGCGACGGTAAACGGCAAGTCCGCGCTGAGCCTCGTCGATGAAAAATGGTACAAAGATACTTTTATACCCACGGTGCAGCAGCGCGGCGCGGCTATCATCAAGGCGCGCGGTGCGTCGAGCGCCGCCTCGGCCGCCTCGGCCGCCATCGATCACATGCGTACGTGGGCGCTCGGCACGGCCGATGGCGATTGGATTTCGATGGGCGTTCCTTCCGATGGCAGCTACGGCATCAAGCCGGGCGTGATCTATGGATATCCCGTCACCTGCAAGGACGGAAAATTCGCGATCGTGAAGGATCTCGACGTCAACGCGTTCTCGCGCGAACGCATGGACGCCACTGACAAAGAACTGCGCGAAGAACGCGCCGGCGTCGAGCATTTGTTCACGAAGCGATAAGCGCGGAACTTTGGCGTTGGCCGCCACGTGCAGCCGACGACCAGCACTGGCGGCGGTAAGACAAAATAAGCAA
>DATAVJ010000132.1:0-37280 GCA_036267795.1 Rudaea sp. | reverse complement strand
ACGTGAACATGGCTCCGTTGCCGCTCGATCAAATCGGGCCCGACGATTTGGCCGACATCTTCGACAGCGCGCATGTCCGCAACAAGGTCGTCGTGATTTCAGCGTGCTACTCCGGCGGATTCATCGACGCACTCAAGGACGACAACAGCATGGTGATCACCGCGGCGCGCGCCGACCGCACATCGTTCGGCTGCGGCACGGATTCGGACATCACGGATTTCGGACGCGCGTTTTTCGTGGAAGGACTCAATCACAACGATTCGTTCGTCGGAGCATTCAATGCCGCGAAGTCGCTGATCGACGCGTGGGAGACGAAGGACGGCGAGGAGCACTCCTATCCGCAGATTTCCACGACGCCGGCGATCGAAAACGTGTTGCGCAACTGGCGCAATTCAATTCATGTGGGTCCGCCGGTGCCGTTTGCGCCGGTGTCGAAGTTGTCGGACGACGCCCTTACCGCGTTGCGCTAGCGAACGCGTCGCGCTTGGCGATGGCCGTATCCGGAAAATCGCAGAACAGCGCATCGACACCCAATCCGAAAGCGGCGTGCAGTTCCTCGACAGCCCCGGCGAACGGTGCGTGCGGATGATCGTCGCGGAACGTCCATGCGTGAACTTCCAGTCCATGCGCATGCGCGGCCGCGACCAATCCCGTATCGACACCCGTCGCATCCCACAGCAAGAATTTGTTCGGCGCCACGCCGGCCGCCCACGTCGCCAGGTCGGCGAACATCGCATCTTGAACACTCGCATCCGCATTCAAGGTTTCGATCAACGCAAAACAACGATTGCCGCACCGCTCTTTCGCTTCGCGCAGCACGGCGTGATCGAAACATTGAATCCAGACGGGCGATGCTTCACCCAGCAGCACGCGCGGTTCGAGGTCGCGTCGCAGCGCATCGACCGGATCGAGTCCGAGCGCCCGAAAATACTGCGGATGCTTCAATTCCGGATACAACGACAGCGTGCGCGAATGCTGCGCCGTCAACGTCATGAGAAGATCGAGCGTCATCGAAAATCGTGGCGGCACGAAGCGTCCGTTGTAGCTCTGATCGCGTTGCGCCAACGGCTGGATGGCGCGCAGCGTATCGATCTCCGCCGCATCGAAATCGGCGATCCACCAATCGCGAACGCCGGCGATGTCGCGCGCACGCGCAGCGAATTCGCGCCTCGACGCGATATCCGTGCTGCGATTCAGGCCGAGATCGTGCCGCGCGAACAGCACGCCGTCGCGGCTCATCGTCAGATCGGGTTCGAGCACGTCGGCGCCCTGCGTAGCCGCCAGCGTGTAGCCGTCGAGCGTGTGTTCGGGCCGATAGCCGCTGGCGCCGCGATGGGCGATGATGCGCGGCGCGATGCCGTTCAGCGTGTTCCATTTGATCGGCATCAGTAGTCGAACTCGTCCTTGGATTCGTGGCAGACGCTGGTTTCGCCCACGTTCGACACGAGCCAATGCGCCGTCCAGCAGTCGTCATAAACCGAGCAATAGCAAATATCGATCTTGAAGCGATCGCGCGCTTCGTAGAATTTCTGCGCCTGCGCCGGATCGTTGATGCGAATGGCGACGACAGCCGTCTCGCGATTCGTGCTGGGCGGAATGACGACGCCGCCGAGTCCTGCCAGTTTGGCGTGCGCCTCGCCGTGTCCCATCAGCGTCGGGAACGCGTCGGTCCAGCCGTGCAGCGGCTTGTCGTCGAGCGAAATGCGCACCGATTTCACGACCGCGGGCCCGACGCCATTGTTTTCCACATGGATTTCGAAACCGGGCGAATCGCCGTTGTCCGCGTAACCGAGTCCGATCTTCACGTACGGCCATACGCTGGCGCGCGCCTGCGCCTGCATCAATCTCGTCTGATACACGCCGATCGCCAGAGCGAACGCACTGATGCCGATGGCCGCGACGCTGCCCCACTCCGCAAAATGAGCGCGGCGACCGTTCGATCTTTCGGCAGGCGATGCGGGATTGTCGTCCACGCGAATAATCTAACCGTTCGCGCGCCGGCCTGACAAGTTCTCAACGAGTGAGAGCGAATGCTCCGCCGGACACCATCTCTGTGATGCGCCGCACGTCGTCATTCATCGCACGATCGCGCTGCATGAAGGAGATTTCCTTGCGAATCGCCGCAAATGCGGCGCGCACGGATGCGCCGGCGTGGAAATCCGCCGTGCCGGCCAGTGCGGACATCAGTTCCGTCACTTCCTGTTCGAATTGCGCGAAGGCGGCGTGATCCTTCGATGGCGCGTTGAATATCTTGCCGGCCAACGTTTTCCAGTCGCCGCGCGCAGCGAGCGTGCGCGCCGCGTTGAGCATGTCCTGACGGTATTCGAGCGCCTGCGCCGCTGTGTACAGTTCCAGCGCGAGCACGTGCGAAAGATCGTCGAGCATGTCGAGCACGTGACGAATCTCGTTCGCGCCCATCGAGACGTGATCTTCCGCGTTCGCACTGGTGGGAATCGAGTACACGCACGCCGGATGTGCACGCGTTGCCAGGTCGTTCACCAGCGCCGCGGCCGTGTATTGAACGATCATGAAACCGGAATCGGTGGCGTCTTCGTTGCCGATAAGGAACGCGGGCAGCCCATCGTTCGTCGCGGGATCGACGAGTTTGTTCAAACGCCGCTCACTGATCGATGCGAGAACGGGAATCGCCGCTTTCACATAGCTCATCGCAAGCGCCAGCGGCATGCCGTGGAAATGTCCGGCGGAAATGACTTGATCTTCGATGACGCGCGCATTCGCGGCATCGGGAAATATCAGCGGATTGTCGGTGACGGAATTCAATTCGATGTCGATCACGCGTTGCGCTTGCGCCAGCGCGTCGCGCACGGCACCGTGCACTTGCGGGATGCAGCGCAGACAATACGCGTCCTGCGGCTGATGCTTCTTGCCGCCTTTGAAAGGCAGGAAGCGCGAATAGAACGCCTCTTTACCGTGACGCTGCGACGGCGGCACATAATCCCAGCCGATATCGAAACGGTTTTTCTGATCGCGCGGATCGCTCCACGAATCGGCAAGCCACGTGCGGAATCGCGGCACGAGATGGTACGGAATGTCGGCGAGATTCGAACCGTCGAGAAGACGCCGCAGATTCTCCGCCGTCGTCACCTGTCCGGGGTGCGGACGCAGCGCATGCACTTCAGGCTTGAACGCGGACAGGCGTCCGGCGAAAGCATCGAGCGTCATCGCGGCGGCGAGATCCGCGGTGCCGAGCAGGCGTTCCAGCTTGTCGAGCGCGAGCACGGCGGTCGCAAGCATCTGCGTCGTGCCGTTGTTGAGCGCGAGACCTTCCTTGAACGACAACGTCACCGGTTTCAATCCGGCGCGCTTCAACGCTTCCGCGCCTGATACGCGCTCGTTTTTATGGAACGCTTCGCCCTCGCCGAGCAGGACCATCGCAAGATGCGACAGCGGTGCCAGATCGCCGCTTGCGCCGACGGAGCCCTTTGCGGGAATTACCGGGATGATGTCGTGATTGAGCATTTCGGCGAGCGCGTGCAGCGTCGACGCACGAATACCGGAATGACCGCGCATCAATGTGTTGACGCGAATGACAAGCATCGCGCGGACGACATCCGCCGCGAGCGGCTCGCCCACGCACACCGCATGCGTGACGATCAAGTTGTGCTGCAATTCCTCCATAAGCGTGCGATCGCTCGATTCCGGATTGCCGCCCGGCAATTCGTCGCGCACGCGATGCGCGCCGAGCAATTTATCCGCGTTGCTGCCGAACCCGGTGGTGACACCGTAAATCGGTTCGCCGCGTTTGACCTGGTCGGCCAGAAAATCCGCCGTGCGCTGCACATGATCCAACTGTTTCGGCACGAGACCGATGATCGCCCTGCCCTGCGCGATCGCGGCGACCTGTTGGCGCGTCAGCGTCGTTCCGTCTAGTTGGACGACATGTTGGGTGTCGCCGCTCATTGCGGCATCGCCTCGGCGAGTTTGCCGCGCAGTGTTTCCACGAGATCGGCGCGCGCGAGTTCGAATTGATTCTGTTTGCGCATGTCTTTTACAGTCACCGTTGCTTTCGCGATCTCATCCGGGCCGATCACGACGACGAAACGAATCCCCGCACGATCGGCATATTTGAACTGCTTGCCGAGCTTGCCGGCTTCGAGCACCACTTCCGTCGCGATACCTGCGCCGCGCAACAGATTTGCGACTTGCAGATATTCCGAAAACAAACTCTCGTCCATGTGCGTGACTAGCGCTTGCACAGTGCTATCGACTGCCTTGAGCAATTTCTTTTCGCGCAATTGGTAGAACAGACGAGTGATACCGATCGAAATGCCCACGCCAGGTAAATTTGACTTTGTGTAATTTGCCGCGAGATTATCGTAGCGACCGCCTGAGCAGATCGAGCCGATTTCCGAATGACCGTCGAGCATCGTTTCGTAAACAGTGCCGGTGTAGTAATCCAAGCCTCGCGTAATCGATGTATCCAAACCGAACGCAGACTCGGGAACACCAAGCGCGGGAAGCAGATTGAAGACCTGTATCAGCTCTGCTTTACCTTCCAAATAATGCTGGTTATTCCGAAGCTCAGGAAAGAGTCTTTCATAGTTGTCGAAAGTCGCAGGAACATCAGCCGGCGGCGTCGGTTTTCCTTTGTACAACAGATTGATCAGATTGTTGGCGTTTTGGAAGCTCAGGCCAACCGGTTCAGTTTGCAGATTTTTCAGGACAACATCCATCCCGGACTTGTCGAGTTTGTCGATTTCGCGAAGTACTAATGCTTGTCGTTCTCCATCCGGAATGCCCTGCGTCTCCATGAATCCGCGCAGGAATTTCCTATTGTTTATCTTTATCGTGAACGGCCCAAAATCCAAATCCTTGAACACGTTGTAGATCACCGCCGGCATCTCGGCGTCATAACGCACCGATAGCTGATCTTTTCCGATGACATCGATGTCGCACTGGTAAAACTCGCGGAACCGTCCGCGTTGTGCGCGCTCGCCGCGATACACCCGCTGAATCTGATAACGTCGAAACGGGAAACTCAGTTCGTGTTCGTGTTCGGCGACGTAGCGCGCGAGCGGAACGGTGAGATCGAACCGCAATGCGAGTTCGGGTTTGCCGCCCTGCTCCAGCGCGCCGGTCGACTGCACAAAGTATACTTGCCGCTCCGTTTCGCCACCCTGCTTGGTGAGGAGCACATCGGAAAATTCCATCACCGGCGTCTCGATCGGCAGAAATCCGAAACGCTCAAAATTGCCGCGGATGGTATCGAGCATGCGCTGGAACGCGATCTGGTCCGGCGGCAGCAACTCCATTGCGCCGGGCATGGTGCGGGCTTGTGTCGACGCCATGAAATCCTCTGTGGAAAACGCGGCAGAAAGCGCTGCGTCAGCCCGATAGATTAGCAGAACGACGCCATTCGCTTCGCGCAGTCGGTTGCGTTGGCAGGGCTGCGCCGTTATGATTCGCGACCCGTCGGGGTGTAGCTCAGCCTGGTAGAGCGCTACTTTCGGGAGGTAGAAGTCGCAGGTTCGAATCCTGTCACCCCGACCAATGCAATCAATGAATTAGGGCGCTTTCTGAGCGCCTTTTTTATTTCCGTACGGCACAGCTACGGCAAAACAATTCCGTGTGTCGAAATCTGACGTCTCAATGAGCAAGAAAACTTGCGACATCTCGATCATGACCGATTTGAATAATCGCGGCGACCATCTCACACGCGCAATCTAATTCCGCACATTCGTAAAAAAGTTGACGCATGTAGCCGTTGTGGCGTGCGGCTAGTTCAAAACGTTGTATCCGCGGCCAACCATGCAGCGGTTGACGACGCGAGTCCACTCGATCGACCCGTAAGCCAATCCGTGCGCAGCACCATCTACAGCACCGACTGCGGCAACATTTGCCACGTACTGACCTTTTAGGCCCACCGCCGCTCCGAGCAGTGCTCCAAAGATCGCGCCAGCGACTGCACCCGCTGCGGCCGTATTGGCAGGCTGTACGCTGCTCGCTACGCCTTGGCAGTCCTGCAAGTCCGCGTCGTAATCGTGCTTGGGTGCACCGTAGTCAACGATCGGGCGATATGGCGCGGGAGCGCATCCGCTGAGCAACACGAAAGTCAGAAGGATAACGACGTATTTCATAATTTTCCCCAGATAGATTTCTTGCGTGGGACGACAGAGCAATTGCCGTGCCCAGCTCGCTACCTGTCAAAGTTGACAGGAGCAGCTGACCGCGAATGGCATCAGCATTGCTTTGTTTAGAGCCCTCAAATGGTTGTTATTCAATGGGGAAAATAATGAGCAGAATTTTGCAACGCTTCCTATTTGTGGCTGCATTCGGACTATTCGCATCATCCGCAATGGCAGTAGTGCCGGCGGATGGTATTTGGTGGAATCCAAATGAATCTGGACGCGGTTACACAATCGAGAATCAAAACGGTCTCCTCGTCGTGACGGCGTACACATACGACCAAGATAGAACGTCGACTTTCTTTCAGGCTGCTGGACCGTTCAACGAACTCGGCACGGTCTTCAATGGCGAGCTCGCGAAATCTACCGGTGGGCAATGCTTCGGATGCACATATCAATCGCCTACTCGCACTGATGCTGGCCCGATAACAATCAATTTCTCATCCGCGGAATCCGGTGTAATAACCTACCCCGGCGGTAGCTCAGCGATCGTGCACTACGCGTTCGGCTTTGGCGGCAATCAGCAGAACTATCTATACGGCGAATGGTCGTTCGAATATCAGATTCTCGGAACAGTTTTTGCGCAATGGGTGATATTCGATTCAACATATGCAGGGTCAGATGGAACGCTCTACATATCGGGATTCGAAGATAGTTGATCAACGAGCACAACAGCGCTCGGCTTGTTGAGCAGCGGTGCATTCATCATTGCCGTGACTGATGGTACGTTCGATGACCTTTATGAGTTTCCGATATTCACTGATCGCTACATGCTCGGCGCTGGCGAGATTTATACGGCTGGCGGAACGCCTCCGATCCCAAATAACGTCGCCGTAGCAAACCGCCTGCAGTCGCAATCCACGCTTGATGGATCCAGTTCGACTGTCGGCCAAGCGAATGAGGTTTATTCCGTTCCCGGCTACTCCAAGGCAGCTGACTACCAGCGCTTAGAGGCTATGATTCAATCGCAAATCCACAAGTAAACTACTGCGTAACAGAATGAAACGAGCCGCCGCAATGGCGGCTTTTTCTACATCTTGCGAGCGTTAGGCTTGCAGCTCGGTCATGTCCGTGCCGAGCATCGACGCTAGCTTGTCGAGCGGGACGTTGAACTTCGCCGCGAAGTCTTGAAGAGACGATCCCGTGACCGCGCCGCCAAGCGCGGGTTTTTCATGCCCGCACGATCCGCTGACCTGGTTTGGAACCACGATCAGTTGACGCCGCTCGACTCAGGCTGGACGATGCGTCGATGAAGAACCTCTCGCTGAATCGCGTTGTTGCGGTTGAACTGATGTCGCTAAATCCCAACGAGCAATCCGGCAGCTGCCAATGCGGCAGCATTCGTTATGCCGTGCCGAAACGTCCGCTAGTGATCTACGTGTGCCACTGCACCGAATGCAGAAAGCAGTCTTCGTCCGCGTTCGGAATATCTTTCACCGTGCCGAGAAGTTCTCTCAGGGTGTTGACGGGTTCACCGCAATACTGGTCGCGGAAGACTGCATCGGGATACCTGCTCGAGTGTGCGTTCTGTTCCGGTTGCGGCTCGCGCTTATGGCATCGGAGCAGCGGACATCCCGGCACGCTGAACATCAAGGGCGGCAGCTTGGATGAACCGCTGGACATCACAGATGCCGTCCACATCTGGGTGTCCAGCAAACTTCCCGGCGTGGTTATTCCAGCGGCAGCACTTTCGTTTCCCCGCGAGCCCGATGGCGAACCGTAAGGCATTCGTGCAATTCGCAAATGCCGTCGAAGGCGAACTTGCAGAATGAAGCCCTGTAGCGGCGCGAAACCGCGCTGCAAAGCCATTCCCGACCGGTCCGCCCATGGCACGAACCTTGGACTAGACATACCCGTGACTTCCTCTCCCCAGGAATCACAGGACAGATAGCGGAGCGTCGTGAGACGCACCAAGCAACGACACAAGGAAACCTCGCCAAGGATTGGCGGCGCAACAAGCGGAGACCTCCCCACTCCCTTGTTCAACCAAAAGGCCGGCCCCGCGTCGGCCTTTTGTTTTTGCATTCGTGGATAATTCCGCTTTTCCGCCGGAGCATGATATGACGCGAATGCGCCTCGCGGCAGCCACGGTCTTGACGATGATCGCGTTCGCCGGCAACTCGCTGTTGTGCCGGATCGCGCTCAAGCAGACGCATATCGATGCCGCGACGTTCACGACGATCCGCATCGTGTCGGGCGCGATCGCGTTGTGGCTGATCGTCCGTTTACGGAACGGCGCGAATTCGATATCGGGAAATTGGAGTTCGGCGACCGCGCTCGTTGCCTATGCGGCGTGCTTTTCGCTGGCGTACATCAGCCTTTCCGCCGCCGCCGGCGCGCTGCTTTTGTTCGGCGCCGTGCAGGTGACGATGATCGGTTACGGGATCTGGAGCGGCGAGCGTTTGCGCGTGCTCGGCGTCACCGGCATCGGTTGCGCGTTTGCGGGTTTGATCGTTCTCGTTCTCCCCGGCGTGACCGCGCCGTCGTTGGGCGGTTCCGCGCTGATGATCGCCGCGGGAATCGCTTGGGGAATTTATTCGTTGCAAGGAAAAACGAGTGTGGGCGATCCAACCGCGACGACAGCGGGTAATTTCATGCGGGCGATTCCATTCACGATCGTCTTCAGCTTGTGCGGATTGCATTGGCTCTCGATCGATTCGGCGGGTGTCTACTACGCGATTGCGTCCGGCGCGATAACGTCAGGGATAGGCTACGCGATCTGGTACACCGCGCTGCCGGGATTACAGGCGACGCAGGCAGCCGTCGTGCAACTGAGCGTTCCCATCATCGCCGCCGCGGGTGGCATTCTTTTCCTCGGCGAACAGATGACGATGCGACTGATCGTTGCGTCCGTCGCCATTCTCGGCGGCATCGCACTCGTCATCGTCGGACGCAATCGTTCGGCGTGACGTAATCCGAAAATGAAAACGCCCGGTTTTGCCGGGCGTTTTCGGACTTCACGGACCGATGGATTAGCCGCCGCATTCCTTGCCGGCCGCCGCACGGTTGCCGGCCGCCTTTGCAGCCGCTTCCGACATGTACGAGCCTTCCTTGGTTTTGCCGTACCACTGATCGCTCTGGCAGTGATAAACCTTGGAGCTGGAATTCACCCACACCATGCCGGGACCGCCGCCGGTTTTTTGCTGTATCTGCGAAGACGGTGTCGGCGTCTTCGACGTGCCGGTGTCGGCCGTCGCAGCTTTCGGCGGCGTCGGCGCAGCTGCCGGTGTTGCGGGCGCCGCCGGTGTCACGGGAGTGCTTGAAGTCGCTGGCTCATCCAGCCACTTCGCTACGCCTTTGTGGCCACGGCACGCGCCGCGATGCGAGGTGCCGCTGAACGTCGTGCCGTCGTTGCACGTCGCGATCGGCGTGCCGCTGTCGGTTGAGGCCGCCGGTGTCGCGGTCTTGGCGGCTTTCGGCGTGCTAGTCGTCTTTGCGGCGGTTGGCTTGGCCGCTGGCGCTGCCGAAGTCGCCTGTGCTGCGGCGGAGGACTTGTCGAGCCATGTCTGCACACCTTTGTGGCCTTTGCACGCTCCCTGATGCGACGCGCCGGTGTAATACGTTCCGTCTTTGCATTGCGCCGTGGCTCCGGCCGGAGCATCCGCTGCATACACGCCCGCCGATGCGAGTAATCCTATCCCTAAAGTTGCTGCCAAAAAAATTGTCTTCATCGAAATCTCCAAGTGGAAAACATCGAGAATGGAGCGCCAAACCATCTGCGCCCGCGCAGCATCGCGAGCAGCCTGCCGGAAGTCAATCGAATGGATAAAAGTTGCGACGTAAGTCGCGCACGCGCCAAATTCAGCCGATCGGCTGCCACCCGAAACGGTCGAACACCCAGAACACAGGTGTCGCATAGGTGACCTTGACGTAACCGCCGCCATGTTCCGGCATGTTCGGGATCGTGACGATCACATCGCGTCGTTCACGGCGCACGTCCGCAACACCCATCTGCGTATTGGAAACCGTATCGATCAGCGGTGCTTCGCCGATGCGCAGCGAAATGCGCCGGTGCACGTTCGCATTTCCCTGCCCCGCGATGACGAACAGGGAATGGGAACCGAGCGGTCCCCGCCACGCATTCGCATCGATGCGCACGACAAGCGACCCGCCGTTTCGTGTTGCGCAGATCGGAATCTGCGCATCCTTCGCTGCCGGCAGCGGCGACCACCGATAGCTTTCCTGCGTTTGCGCGAACTTCAGGAATCGTTTTTCGCTCAGCCGCATCTGGCTCGCGTGCGCGCGGATCGCTTCGTATTTCACTGTACGCTGCACGTCGCTAAGTTCCACCACGATGCCGCCTTCCTGCGGCACGGCACCGTGTACCGCGAAGGTGAGGACTTTCGAAAATGTTCGACCAGCGTCCGCGCAGGCGCGCGTCGCGAGGATGAATGCCGCGCTGTGATCCGGATGCCGGTCCGCCAGCGAGGGTGCGACCAGCAGTGTCGGCGCGAATGACGCCGCCTCGTCGCGCATGACCGTCATCACATCGCGATCGTTGCGCATCAAAACCTCGGTGATGCCCATGTCCGGCAGCGCCAGAAACCGCACATCCGCACGCGCGACGCCGAGCAGGTTCAATGCGGATTCGGCCTCTTCGCGCCGGCGCGCGCCCCAGCGCGCGCGCGCGGCCGCGTCGATTCGCCAGCGTTTCTCCACCCAGCGCTGCGGCCACGGATTGTTGTCTCCGTCCGTCAGCACGAGCACGCGCACGGCCGCACCGGCCGCCTTCGCGATCTGCAACAGCCCGCCGGCGGCGATGGATTCGTCGTCCGGATGCGGCGCAATGATCAGCAGCCGGTCGGAACCGGTCAGCCGCAGCGTTTCAGTCAAGTTCAAGCGGCTCGGCGCGAGCAGTGGCGCGGCGCGCGATCGGCATTTGCGATGCTTTGGTGTGAATTCATCCCGGCACGATAAATTGCGGGGGACGCGAGCGCAACTGCACTAGACGATGTCGAGGCGCGCGCGAAGTTCATCGAGACGCAAATCCGCGGCGCCGCCCGGTGAAACACGTGCGGCAATGCTGCGCTCCGGCGTGCGCCCTTCGCCCAGCGAATCGGTGATGTCCGCAGCGCGCCGGTACGCCTCGCGAAACGGCACGCCTAACGCCGCCTGCTCGATGGCGACATCCGTCGCATACATCGCCGGTTCGATCGCCGCTTTCATTCGATCGTCGCGCCAAACCATGCGCGTGAGCAGATCGGGCAACAATTCCAGCGCGGCCAGTCCACGCGAAAATCCGCGCACGAGCGGACCTTTGCTGAACTGAAGATCGCGCTGATAGCCGCTCGGCAAAGACAGCAGCTGCTCGATTTCGGTGCGAGCCGCGGCGCACGTTGCGTACGTGGCGCGCAGCAATTCGATCACATCGGGATTGCGCTTGTTCGGCATGATCGAAGAACCCGTCGTGAATTGCGACGGCAATTCCACGAATCCGAATTCGGACGTCGTGAACAGGCTCAAGTCCCACGCGAGCCGCCGCACGTCGAGCAATGCCGCGCCCAACGCATCGAGCGCAGCAATCTCAAATTTGCCGCGCGACAATTGCGCATACACGGGAGAAATCTGCATACGCGAAAACGCCAGCGCTTCGGTCGTCGCGTCGCGATCGAGTTTCAGATTCACGCCGTATCCCGCCGCCGTACCGAGCGGATTCGCGTCGATCCACGCGTGCGTCTGCCTGGCGCGGATCGCGTTGTCGATGAACGCTTCGGCGAATCCGGCGAACCACAACGACGTCGTCGAAACGACGGCGCGCTGCAGATGCGTGTAACCCGGCATCGCGATCGATTCGGCGGCGGCGCGCTGCAGGCAGATAGTTGCGATCTTCCGGCACGATGAGAGCAGCGCAGCAAGTTTGTCTTTCATCCACAAACGCGTCGCGACGAGAATCTGATCGTTGCGGCTGCGTCCCGTGTGCACTTTGCGACCGGTGTCGCCCAGTTTTTCCGTCAAGAACGCTTCGATCGCGGAATGGCCGTCTTCGAAGCGCGCATCGAGAATCCATTCGCCAGCGCTAAACGCATCGGCCAGCGCCGACAACTCGCGCTGCAACGACACCGACTCGTTTTCGCTCAGCACTCCGATGCGCGACAACCCGACGACGTGCGCCTTGCTCGCTGCGATGTCATGCAGAAAAAACTCGCGATCGAGCACGATGTCGTCCGCCGCGAGGAAACGCATGATGCGTTGGTCGACCGTCGTGCCGGACTTCTGCCAAAGAGGCTCAGTCATGAGAAATTCCCGCGAATTCCGGTAGTCCACACGCTGCGTTGATATTTTGTAGCGCCTGCGTCGCCGCACCCTTCAGCAGATTGTCCAGCGTTGCCACGATCACCACGCGCTTGCCGCCCGGAGCGACGGAAAAACCGCCGATCTCGGCGCCATTCTTTCCCGCGATATTGCTCACCCACGGCGCGTCGTCGACAATTTTGATCAACGGTTCTTTTTTATAGAAATCCACATATTCATTTTTTACAGCTTCGGCGCTCAAACTGCGGTCCAGCCAGAGATTCACCGTCACCGTGATGCCGCGAAAATGCGGCGCGACGTGAGGCACGAATTCGACGGGAACGCCCAGATGCCGCGACACCTCGCGTTCGTGCACGTGGCCGGTAAGCGAATAGGGAATGACGTTGTCGCGTAATTTTTCCGGATCGTTTCTGTCCGACGGCGTCGTTCCCGCGCCCGAATAACCGGATACGCCGAAGCACGCGGGCGGCGCGGCGAGATTGCCTTTCAGCGGCGCGATCGCCAATTGCATCGCCGTGGCGTAGCAGCCCGGATTGCTGATGCGGCGCTCGCCGCCGTAATGGCGCCGCGTCAACTCGGGCAATCCGTAGTACCACGTGTTGTCGAAACGGAAATCTGCGGATAAATCCACAATAATGCATTCTTGATTTTTTTCGGCTACGGCATTCACGTAGTCCAATGCTTTGCCGTTCGGCAGCGCGAGCACGATCACATCGGCATCCTGCGCCGCGATCGCCTCTATTTCAGTCGGCGAATATCGCACATCGCCTTTGAATTGCGGAACATGATCCCGCACCAACTGTCCGTTCAATTCGCGCGACGAGACGAATGCCAGTTCCAGTTGCGGATGTCCGGCGATCAAGCGAATCAGTTCCGCGCCTGCGTGTCCACGCCCACCGATGATCCCGACACGTTTCGCACTCATGCGGCTTCCTGCGACGCGGCGTTGTCTGCTGACGGTACGCGATCGTGCAGCGTCGCGGGATGCTCACGGCAATGCGCAACGCACCGCGCAATGGCATCGAAATCGTCGAAGCCGTACCAGAACATTTTCCATCCGTTGAGCCGATAGCTGCCGTCGGACTCGGCGAAGTAAAAATCGTTGATCACATTGGCGTGACGCGAACGCCAAAACAACGCGGAATTTTCCTCGCGCATCTCCAGCCATACCGCACGGCCCAAACCTTCGCCCTGCGCGTCGTCGAGCACTGCGAACTTGTCGAGATAGATGCCCGCCGCTTCTTTAGTGAGAATTATCGCGGCCCGGTAGTTTTCGCTGACATACGCGCGACAAAGCTCGGTGCGTTCGAAATAGTCGCCAACCAGCGTGCGGCCGAAACTGGATTCGATCAGCGTGCGCAAACGCGGCAAATCGAGTTGCTCCCATTTTGTATACTTCTGCACTTTTTCGCCAAGCTTGACCAACGTGCCCGATCCGCGATGCGTGAAAAGCTCCTTGGCCAGCTCGGACGGACGCGTGATCGATACCGATGACGTCGACGGCAATCCTTCCAGGAGAAGTTTTATCTGTTCCAGTTTCAGCCGCATGCCGGAATGCAGCCACGGCTGCGTCATCAGATGTTCGTATTCGCTCGAGAGATTGATCGAATCGATGATTTTCCCGGTGCCGTCCAGCAAACCGCCCGTTTCTGTCAGGAAAACGATTTTGTACGGTTCGAGCACGCGCACGAGTTCGTTTGCGGCGAAATCCGCGTTCACGTTGAGGATTTGTCCGTCCGGCGTTTCACCGAGGCTGGCGATGACCGGAATCGATCCAGCGTTCAAGCTCGCCTCGATCGGCGCCAAATGCACGGCCGAAACTTTGCCCACCAATCCGTATTTGTCGCGATCGAGAAATTCGGATTCGAAAACACCGGAGACGATCGATGTCGCGCGCACGTCGGCTTCGCGCAGCGCGGCGACGAGCTGAAGATTCTGCGCGTGAAAAACGCGCCGAACGATTGCCAGTGCTCGCGGCGTCGTCACGCGAAGACCGTCCACCGTTTGTTTTGCGATGCCGGCGGCCGACAATTCCGCATCGAGTTGCGGACCGGCGCCGTGCACGACAATCGGCGTCAATCCGACCTGTTGCAGAAACGCCAGCGATGACGTGAGCGCGTCGAGATCATCCCGCAACACCGCGCCACCGACTTTCACGACGGCGAATCGCTTTGCGTCGAGCTGAGAGAAACGTTTGAGGTACTGCGAAATTTCCTTCGCGCTGCCCATGCTCGAAAGAAGGCGCACGATAGTTTGACGAGTCTGCTTATGCGCGTCCATTTTTGATCTTCCCTCCGATGATGCGCGCGTAAGTTTCCGCCGCTTCCTGCAATTGGGATAATTCGACAAACTCGTCGGCTGAATGCGCTTGCTCGATATCGCCGGGGCCGTACACGAACGTCGTGTAGCCGGCGGCGGAAAACAACGAGGCTTCCGTCCAGAAATCCACCGCGCTGCCGATGGGGATATTCAACGCGTCCGCTGCATCGCGCGCCGCCAAACGCCGCGATTCGGCTTGTGCGATATCGCCGGACGGCAGCGACGGTCCGCGAAACGTCTCGGTGATTTCCGCGACATCGGTTTCCGCACATGCGCGAAACTCGCTAAGCAAGTCGTTTGAGTCCATCGAAGGCAATGGACGGAATCCGAACCGCACTTCTGCCGATGGCGCAATCACATTCGCTTTGATGCCGCCCTCGATGCGGCCGACGTTGAAACGCAAACCGGTCAGGCCACCGAAGCGTTCGTGCGATAAACTTTCCGCAAACGACAACGCCTTCGTGCCCCACCGCATCGCCTGATGCACGGCGCTGTTGCTCGCGGCCGACGATGCGTGCCCTGCCTGCCCGGCAAATCTCACGAACACCGAGCTGATGCCGCGATGTGCAAGGACGGCTTCGCAGCGCGTCGGTTCGGAAACGATCACCGAATCGAATTTCAATCCGCGTTCGAGAAACGCGGCGACGCAGCGAGTGTCGTTGGCCTCTTCATCGCTGGTGAAAAGAAACGCTGCATCGCCGTTCGTCTTTTCCGCGGCGGCGATCAATCCCGCGGCGGCGCCCTTGATGTCGCAGGCGCCCAAGCCGACAGCGCGTTGTTGATCGATCGCTAACTGGAACGGATCGCGCTGCCACGTCGGCGCGGCCGGCACCGTGTCCAAATGCACGTTGAACAGGATTTTCGGCTTGCCGCGAATGGCGAGCAGACTTACCGCACCCGCACCGTGATCATCGGTTTCGCACTTGAATCCCGTCAACCGATTGCGCAAATACGCGAAAATTCCGCCGGTATTTATCGCACGCGGCGGGTTGCGCGTGTCGAACAGCACGAGTTCGCGCAAATGATCCAGCGTGGCGGCGAGCAGCGGTGTCATGGTGTCATCGGGTCCGATTCACGTTCGCCCACAGCGTTGAGCTTTGGCCGTATAGACGGATAAATCCTTCGGCCTCCTCGACGCCCCAGTCGGCCGATTGCGCGTACGTGGCCCCTTTCGCGTTGAGAATGTGCGGCGACGAGACGGACACGGCGTAAACCGATCCGCCGCGCGTTTCCAGAACGACTTCGCCGTTCACGCAACGCTGCGAGGATTGCAGGAAAGCTTCGAGATCCGTCTTGAGCGGATCGTGGAAAAATCCTTCGTACGCAAGTTCCACCCATTGCCGAGCGACATCGGGCTTGAACCGATTCTGCAGCTTCGTCAGCACTGCCTCTTCCAGCGCGCGATGCGCGACTAGCAACGAAACCAGACCCGGCGCCTCGAAAACGATGCGTCCTTTCAAACCGATCGTCGTATCGCCGGTGTACAGCCCCCGGCCGACGCCGTATTTCGCGAATGCGCCGTTCAGCGCCGACAGCAGTTCTGCACCGGGAATTTTCTTTCGGTCGAGTGAAACCGCTTCGCCCTGCTCGAAACCGACGGTCACGCGCAGCGGCTGATCGGGCCATTCTTCGCGTTTCGCGCACCAGCCGCGCGCGCCGTCGCCCGGTACTTCCCACCGATCGATCTCGCCGCCCGACATCGTCACGCCCAGCAGGTTTTCGTTGATGGTGTAACTTTTCTGTTTCGCACGAACATCGAAGCCACGCGCTTCGAGATATTCCTGTTCGTAAGCGCGCACGGCCGTGTGCTCACGTTGAATCTCGCGGATGGGCGCGACGATCGTGTAGTCGCCGAGCGCCTTGATCGTGAGATCGAAACGCACCTGATCGTTGCCCATGCCGGTGCAACCGTGCGCGATGAATTTCGTCCCAAGCGCATCGCAGCGTTTCAGCGCGGCTTCGACGATCAGATAGCGATCGGACACGAGCAGCGGATATTGGCCCTGATAGCCCTCGCCGGCCCACACGAACGGCTTGACGAATTCGTTCCAGATCGCGGGACCGCCGTCGATGGTGATGTGGCTCGAGGCGCCGAGTTCCGCGGCGCGCGCTTCGATGTAGGCGCGCTCTTGCGCATCGACGCCGCCGGTGTCGGCAAACACGGTGTGCACCGCGTAACCGCGGTCCCGCAAATAAGGGATGCAGAAACTCGTGTCGAGTCCGCCGGAAAACGCCAGTACGATGTCCTTGCTCATGATGTTGCCTTCGACTGCGTCGCGAGCGCCGCCATGATCGCTTTCTGCACGTGCAGCCGATTTTCGGCTTCATCTATCGCGATGCACGCTGGCGAGTCCATCACCGCATCGGTTGCCTTGACGTTGCGCCGCAGCGGCAGGCAATGACTGAACACGCCGTTGTTGGTCAGTTTCATCTTCGTTTCGTCCACAATGAAATTTCTATACTTTTCGCGGACAGGTTTTTCCTCGTCCCAGCGGCCAAAGTACGGCAATGCGCCCCAGCTTTTCGCGTAGACGACATCCGCTTTCGCGTATGACGGATCGATATCGTGGCTGACGCGAACCGAGCCGCCGTTTTCGGCGACGTTCCTCTCCGCGAACTCCATGTAGCGGCGGTCGAGGACGTACTCCGGCGTCGGACATAACAGCGTCACATCCATGCCGAAGCGAGTGGCGATCTGCAGCGCCGAATTGGCGACTGCCGTGTTGAGCGGTTTGGGATGATAGGTCCACGTCAGCACGTATTTCCTGCCGCGCAAATCGGTTGTACCGAAGTGCTGTTGCAACGCCATGATGTGCGCGAGTTCCTGACACGGATGCGTGATCGTCTCCATGTTGATGACCGGAACTGACGCGTGCTGCGCGAAGGCGCGGATGACGCGATCTTCCCGGTCGACCGCCCATTCCCTGAATTTCGGGAACGCGCGCACACCGATGAGATCGACATAACGCGACAGCACGCGCGCCACTTCGGCGACGTGTTCTTCCGCTTCGCCATCCATCACCGTGCCGATGTCGAATTCGATCGGCCACGCATCCTTGCCCGGCTGCAGAACGATGGCGTGGCCGCCGAGTTGAAACGCGCCGAGCTCGAAACTCGTCCGCGTGCGCATCGACGGATTGAAGAACAGCAGCGCGATGCTCTTGCCGGCGAGTTCGCGCCCGAGTTTGTCGCGCTTGAAAACGGCGGCACGCGCGAGCAGTGCGTCCAGGTCGGCGCGGCTCCAGTCTTGCGTGTTCAGGAAATGGCGTACAGGCATCGGCGGCAATCTTTTCGGAAATCCAAATGCAAAAACCCGGCTTGCGGCCGGGTCTCAGGAAAAACGCAAAATGCAGAGAACTACCCGGCCCGTGCTTTCGATTCCGGTCGGCGCGCGCGCGACGTCATGCCGGCTGCCATGCGGGCGCTGGTCAGGATTTCGGCGGCGACGTGTGCGAAGTTCATGGATCGAACGTTACCTGAAGTTTGTGCCCGGCGCAATCGCGAACGCGTCAATCTGCGGGTGAGACGCTTACTTTTACGCGGATACGATCGCCCGGATCGTAGGAGAGTCTGGACGTATAGACGTCTCCACGATAGCGATATTCGACATCGTAAGCGGCGATATGCCGCTGTGCGGCATCGGCACCCGGACAGCGGCGTTCAATTGTATACTTTGGCGCATCGTCACGGTCGCTGTCGGCGGCGACGTTGCTGCCGACCACCGCGCCTGCGACCACGCCGCCGGCGGTAGCGACCTTGCGGCCATCACCTTTGCCTATCTGATGTCCGAGGATGCCGCCGACGATGGCGCCGATCACGCCGCCGGCCGTTCGCTTGCCGCTGTCGTCGTCGGGCGCGTTGCGCAACGGCACTTGTTCTTCGTAACAAGGCTGTGTCGACTGCGCGGTAGCCGGCGCATCGTCGTAAACCGGATCCACGCGCAGCACATCGGCCCAGCCGTAGCGCGAGTTGTCGTCGCGAGCAATCGGGTTCGCCGCGTGCGCCTGCGATTGCGCGAACGACGAACCGGCAAACAGCATCATGCCCGAGGCGAGGATGCTGAAAATCTTCATAACGTCTCCATATTCAAGCCTGACGCATGCGGGCACATGCTCCAGCATCATGCGAACGTGCGACCGGTTCCCAGCGGCGGGGTCGGACTCGACCCCTGAGCAAGCTCGCCAATTTCGACGAAATTAAATCATTTTCAGTCTGAATGCAGGATGAGGCAAACTGTGTACGGACGCGGCCTCCAGCCGGTTGCACAGCGAGGTTCATGCTGCGAATTGTTATACAATGTCGCATCACGAAGACCGCTTGCACACACCGCCCCGAGCGCCATGACGCTGAGACTTCACAACACCCTGACACGACGCGTCGAGGCGTTCGTTCCGCACGATCCGCAACGCGTGACGATGTATCTGTGCGGCCCGACGGTTTACAACTACGTGCACATCGGCAACGCGCGCGGACCGGTCGTATTCGGGTTGCTGGTGCGTCTGCTGAAGCGGGAATTCGGCGACGGCCACGTCGTCTATGCGCGCAACATCACGGACGTCGACGACAAGATCAATACCGCAGCGACTGAACTGAACGTACCCATCGAGACGATCACGACACGTTATGCGGCGGCTTACGACGACGACATCCGCAAGCTCGGCGTCGATGCGCCGGATCTGGTTCCGTACGCGACGCAGCACATCGAACAGATTATCGACATGTGCCAGCGCCTGATCGAGAACGGCAACGCCTACGCGGCGGAAGGACACGTGCTGTTCGATGTCGCGTCGTATCCCCGATACGGCCATTTATCCGGCCGGTCGGCGGACGAAATGATCGCGGGCGCGCGCGTGGAAGTGGCACCGTACAAGAAGAACCCCGCCGATTTCGTTTTGTGGAAACCATCGACGCCGGATTTGCCAGGATGGGAAAGTCCGTGGGGCCGCGGGCGGCCCGGCTGGCACATCGAATGTTCGGCGATGTGCGAAGCGCACTTGGGCGAGACCATCGACATCCACGCCGGCGGCAACGATCTGATGTTTCCGCATCATGAAAACGAAGTGGCGCAATCCGAATGTGCGCACGGCCGCAAAATTTTCGCGCGCTACTGGCTGCACAACGGCATGCTCACGTTCAGCGGCAAAAAAATGTCGAAGTCGCTGGGCAACACGCTTGTCCTGCATGAACTGCTCGAACGCTATCCAGCGGAACTGCTGCGCTACATGCTGATGAAGGCGCATTATCGGCAGCCGCTGGACTGGTCGGACGAGACATTGCAGCAAGCGAAATCCACGCTGGACGGGTGGTACGGCGTGTTGCGCGATCTGAATGAAATCGCCGTCGACGATACGCGCGACGTCGATGCCGATCTCGTTGCCGCATTGAGCGACGATCTCAACACACCCGAAGCGTTTGCCGTCATCGCGCGTTGGGCCGCGCAGGCGCGCAAGGCCGTCACGCACGATGACAAAGTTGCGGCAAAAAAAGCGCTTCTGGCTGCCGGCGAGTTTCTCGGTCTACTGCAGCAGAATCCGGAAGATTGGTTCAAGCATGCGTCCGGGCAGGATGCGATCGATTCCGCCTGGGTCGAAAAAATGCTCGACGAACGTACTGCCGCACGCAAGGCACGCGACTTCGCAAAAGCCGACCGCATCCGCGACGAACTTGCGGCGAAAAACATCGTGATCGAAGACGGCCCGCAAGGCGCGCGCTGGAAAATCGTTGCGGGAAATCGTGATGAATGCCCAGCCTGACAAGCCGAGCGTTGAGTCTGCCAATGACGCGCAAGACGCCATCGTCGACGAGTTTTCTTTTTTCGGCGACTGGACCGAACGTTATCAATACCTGATCGATCTAGGCCGCAAGCTGCCGCCGTTCCCGGATGAATGGAAAACGGAAGAAAACAAAGTACACGGCTGCCAATCGCAAGTTTGGCTCGTCGCGAACGGCGATGCTAATCGGATGGAATTCAACGCAACCAGCGATTCCGCCATCGTTTCCGGATTGATCGCATTGCTATTGCGTGTCTACTCGGGACGATCGGCGAAGGGTATTGTCGACACACCGCCGCGATTCGTAGAATCCATCGGCCTGCAAAAACATCTTTCGCCGACACGCAACAACGGATTGTCGGCGATGTTCAAGACCATCCAAAATTACGCGCAACAAAAGCTTCAGCACTAAACCCGACGCAACCTACACGGCGCACAGGAAGTGCGCCGTTCGCCGCAGGCACAGGGACGTGGCTTCGGCGAACACAGCCTGTGGGAAGAACAAACGTGCTTTCTTTGGTTACTTTCTTTGCACGCAGCAAAGAAAGTGACTCGTTCGCCGCAGGCGAGTGAAAGCTGTTGGCTTCAAACGCCGAGATCAAAGGCAAGGAGCTGGATTCCAGCTTTCGCTGGAATGACAACCCCACTGGATTCCGGCTTTCGCCGGAATGACGAGCGAAGAAAGAGCAACGCTGGATTCCAGCGTTCGCTGGAGTGACAAGCGGAAGAATGGCGGATCAGTCGCCCATCTGCTTCTGCCGATGCTCCCACCTCTCCTGCGCATCCAGACACAACGTCGCAATCGGCCGCGCCTCAAGCCGCTCGATACCGATCTCTTCATCGGTCTCTTCGCAGAATCCGTAACGCCCTTCCTCGATACGCTTCAGTGCCTTGTCGATCTTCGCAATCAACTTGCGGTACCGATCGCGCGTGCGAAGTTCGAGCGAATTTTCCGTCTCGCGCGTGGCGCGTTCGGCTTCGTCGCCGACATCGCGGACTTCTTCGCGCAGATTGTCGATCGTCTGTTTGGATTCCTCGACCAGATCATCCCGCCATTTCTGCAGCTTCGCGCGGAAATACGCGAGATGCTTCGGATTCATGTACTCCTCGCGTTGCGCGGGGTGGTAATTCGCAGGCAGGTTCACGACGACCGTACTCGGCAACGCATAGCGGCCGTCTTCGCGCGTAATGGTGTCCTTGTCTTTTTCCTTCTTTACTGCTGTTGCCATGCCGATCTTTTTTCCAGACGCTGTCGATGATGATGATGGTGATGATGTGGAAGACGATTTCCCCGAGCGCGGCTTGGCCGCTGCCGGAGCTTTCGCCGCCGTTTTCGATGTTTTCGCTACTTTCGCAGCAGGCTTCTTCGTTGCTTTCGCGGGCTGCGGACGGCGCGACGGTGTCGCGGCCTTCTTCGCCGCCGGTTTTTTCGCGGGCGCCTTTTTCTTGGCGGGCGCGGGCTTTTTCGCTGCCGGTTTCTTGGCCTTGGCGGCGCTGGATTTTCGTTTTGAAGTGGCCATTGTCCTCACCATTGTCCTTCGGCGGTCGCGTGTTATAGCCTAAGTGCCATCTAGCGGCAACCACTTCCGCCGCAATGCTCGATCGAGAGCATCCAACGACTCATTGCCGTGACCCGTTTAATTCTGGCGCTGTTGGCGTTTTACAAGAGGCTGCTCAGTCCGCTCCTCGGCGAACGCTGCCGATTTCATCCTTCGTGCTCGGATTACGCGCGCGCCAGCGTGTCGCGATTCGGAGCAGCGCGCGGTAGCTTACTCGCATTGTGGCGAATCGCACGATGCCAGCCGTTATGCACCGGCGGATTCGATCCGGTGCCCGAAACGTTTACCATGCCAAGATGCGGCAACAAACCGCGCGCCGCTGAGGACAGCAAGACATGAACGACTGGCTGATCGTGAACGCCGATATCGTCAACGAAGGCCATCGTTTCCAGGGCGACGTGCGCATCCGCGACGGGCGCATCGACGCCGTGGCCCCGTCGCTGCCGGGCAGACAGAACGATCGCGTGTTCGATGCGGGCGGACGATTGCTGATCCCCGGCATGGTCGACGATCAAGTCCATTTTCGCGAACCCGGACTCGAATGGAAAGGTGATTTCTATACCGAATCGCGCGCGGCGGTGGCAGGCGGCGTCACCAGTTTCATGGAGATGCCGAATTCGAAACCGACGACCACGGACTACGCAGCGCTCACCGACAAATACGCGCGCGCCGCGAAAAAATCGCTTGCCAATCACTCGTTCCATTTCGGCGCGACGAACGACAATCTCGCGTTGATCCGCGGACTCGATCCGAAAACTGCCGCCGGCATCAAGGTGTTCATGGGAGCCTCGACCGGCAACATGCTCGTCGACAATCCCGAAATCCTCGACGGCATTTTCCGCGACGCGCCGGTGCCCGTGATCACGCATTGCGAAGACACGCCGACGATCGAGGCCAACCTCGCCATCGAACGGGCGAAGTATGGCGACAACATCCCGATCGCACGGCATCCGTATATCCGCTCGCGCGAGGCCTGCATCAAATCGACGAAGCTTGCGATCGAACTCGCGAAACGCCACAACACGCGCTTGCACGTACTGCACATATCGACGGCGGACGAACTGGAATTGTTCGCGCCCGGTCCGACCATACACAAGCGCATCACCGCCGAAACCTGCGTGCATTTTCTGCATTTCAGCGAACAGGATTACGCGACGCAAGGCAACCTGATCAAATGCAATCCCGCCATCAAGACCGCCGCCGACCGCGCCGCGATCACAAACGCATTGAAAACCGGACGCATCGATGTGCTCGCCACCGATCATGCGCCGCATACGCTGGAAGAGAAATCGCAGTCGTACGAAAAAGCGCCGTCGGGATTGCCGCTGGTGCAATTCGTCGTGCAGTGCGCGCTGGAGCGCTGGTATGACGGATTGCTGCCGCTGGATTTGATCGTGCACAAGATCGCGCACGCGCCGGCGAAATTGTTCAACGTGCATCAGCGCGGTTTCATCCGTGAAGGCTACTGGGCAGATTTGACGCTGGTCGATACGAAAAAACCGCAGCGCGTAGTGCAAAAAGACATCCTTTCCAAGTGCGGCTGGTCGCCGTTCGAGGGTTATACGTTCCGCAGCAGCATCGCGGCGACGTGGGTGAACGGACATCTTGCCTGGCACGACGGCGAACTCGACGACAGCCAGCTCGGCAAGCCGCTGGAATTCGAACGATGATGCATGCGGTGTTCGGAGCGTTGATGGCATCGACGACTCCTGCGGCATCAAGCATCGATCGCGTCGAGATTCCATCTGTGCTTCAGCAAGGCGAACTCGTGATCGGCCACGCGCCGCATGGTACGCGTATGGAATTCAATGGACGCGCGTTGCATGTCGGCGACGATGGCGTATTCGTGTTCGGGCTGGATCGCGAAGCGCCGGTGCAGGTTTCACTGATCGCGCAATTCGCCGACGGGAAATCAGAGACCGTTACCGCGTCGGTCGCGAAACGCGAATATCACATCGAGCGCGTAGAAGGACTGCCGCCGAAAACCGTAACGCCCGATGCGGAAACCGCAAAGCGTATCGAGGAGGAACAGGCTCGCGTTGCCGAAGCGCGCAGACGCGACGATGCGCGTGAGGATTTTCTCGAAGGCTTCGCGCTTCCTGTCCAAGGTGCGCGCATCAGCGGCGTCTATGGCAGTCAGCGCATCGACAACGGAATTCCGAAGGCCCCGCATATGGGTCTGGACATGGCCGTACCGGAAGGCACGCCCATTCACGCGCCCGCAACCGGCATCGTCACCTTTGCGGAACCCGATCTCGTGCTGACCGGGGGTACCGTGCTGCTCGATCACGGTTTCGGTCTCACCAGTTCGTTTCTGCACATGAGCCGGCTCGACGTGAAAGTCGGCGACCACATAACGCGCGGACACATCATCGGCGCCGCCGGAAAAACGGGCCGCGCCACCGGGCCGCATGTGCACTGGGGAATCAACTGGTTCGATACGCGGCTCGATCCCGCGCTGCTGGCGAAACCGGCGCGCTAACCGGCGTCCGCGCGAAAGCCGCCGTCGACGCCTTTCGTGGTGATTGCCACCGCGTCGTGCGGATGCAGACTTTCCAGATGCGCGGCGCGCACCCAGAAGTCGACCACGCGTTCGTCCGAATCCAGTGCGGCGTGAATGCGGCGCGCCGCATCTTCGCAAAACATCAGATTCGCACCGTTGAGCAACGCGAATTCCTGTTCGTCTTCGCGCTTCACCGCCGTTTGCACCGGCGTTTTCAACGCATCTTCGACGCGATCGATCAGTTCCACGATCGGAAATCCGAAACTCGGCGCGAGCTTCACGCGTATTTCCGCCACGCTGCGCTGGCTGTGGGGCGTGGCGCAAATGCCCTCCTCGCTGCCGAGCCACTGCGTCACGGTTTTGCGGTCGAGCGGTTTACCCGAAGGAAAGTCGTGTTGGAATTTTTCCTGGATCAACTGCCGAGCCAGCGCCGCCGATGCGGGACACGTGCTCGAATAGTCAAGCCGAAAACTCAATTCGATGTCGCACTGGCCATCGTGCAAGACACCGGAAATGACTAGCGGATACGCTTTCCATCCACTGTTGTGGGATTTCAGCGCCGGCCGACGCAGCAGATGATCGAACGCGATGCGTACCATCGCCCGATCCGACAATTCCGCGTGCGATTCGAGAAACCCGCGCAACAGATGGCGGATCGAACCCGGCGTCAGCGGTTCAGCCAACGCTTTGTCGACGAGCAGATACAGACGCGACATGTGAATGCCGCGCGCATCGCGTCGGTGCGCGTTCACGTAAGCGGAAACGTGCGCAGGAATTTTCGACGGCTGACCATCCGCACCGATCAGGATAATCGGCGCATCGATGTCGCGCATGCCGACCCAGTCGAGCGGAGTCAGGTCGCGATTCGCCGCGGCGGCAACATCCGGCATCGCGCGAGCGCTGGTGTGTTCCTGATGCATGGTGTCTCCTGTCGATACGTCGACACTGTATATATGTTCACTTGGGGATCGCCGAGCGCGTCGTCAAGGATCGCGCCTCGCGCCAAGCCCACCACAGGCTGCGCCAGCGCAGGTTGCGGGCATGCCGCGACAAATACTGCGCCGGATCATCGGCGCGTACTGCGTGATCAACAAGCCAACGGTCGACACGTGCCCGCACACGCGTTCCAAGACTCGCCTGCGTCGATAGGCGCTGGTTTTTCGTGATCGTGTCGCGAATTCTTTCAATGAAATCGGTGAGCACGGCCGCTTGTTTCACGGACGGCTCGAGCATTTCCGCGCGCGATGCGTCATGACGCGCGAGCAAATCCAGCGGCAACGTCGCGCGGTCGGCGAACTGCGATAAATCCTCAACGGAATGCATCAAGTGCGCACACGTCCAGAGCTGGGCGATCGCGTCGGTTTGAGACGCGCCGTTTTCCACAAGGCGGGTTTCGATCGAAGCGACAGGTCCGAAAAAACCCGATAGCGACGCGAGCAACTGGTCGAAAGTTGCCGGCGACGACGCATCGAGCTGCGCGATTGCGCCCTCGGTCAGCGCGCGCCATAGATCGGATTCGATCGCCGCCACGCGCGAGCCACGAAACAATTCACGGCTTATCGGATGACGCGGATTTCCCGCCGCCGCGCCGGTCAGTTCCTGCTGCCACCAATGGAGTTTCGCGATGGCGACTTGCGTTTCGCGCACACCGAACGCGGTTTGCGTCAGCTCATGAATCAAACTTCCGAACGCGCGTGCGCAGTCGCGCTGCGCCGGGGGCAGAAATACGAGAACGGCGCTTTGTTCCGGATTCGCGTCGAGCCATTTGCGCTCGAAGCTCGCGAATGCGCTGCGTTCATCCGGCATATCGATCACAGGCCCAGCGCAGGTAAAAGCTCCGACGCCGCTGCGATGACGAGATCGGCTTGCCATGCGTGTGGGTCTTCGCCCGCGAGATAGCCCCACGACACCGCAACCGTCATCGTGCCCGCGCGGCGGCCCGCTTCGATGTCGCGTGCATCGTCGCCCACGTACACGCTGCGGCTCGCCGAGACGCCGGCCAGTTGGCATGCGTAGAGTATCGGTTCCGGCTCCGGTTTTTTCTGCGGCAGACAATCGCCGGAAACGAGCGCAGCGTGGCACGTGTCGAGTTTCAATTCCGCCGACAGGCTCCGCGCCAGCCAGCCCGGCTTGTTGGTGACGATGCCCCACTTGATGCGGCGGCGTTCCAGTTCATCGATGAGTGCGTCGATGCCGGGATAGGTTCGCGTGTGGGTTGCGATGGCCTGCGAATAAAGTTCGAGAAAGCGCGGCAGCAGTGTTTCGATCTGTCGTTCATCCGCATCGGCGAACGCGCGGCGCAACATCGCGCGTCCACCCTTGGATACGACAGCGCCGACATGCGCTGCATCGACGGCGGGCAATGACATTTCAGTGCGCAGACGCTGCATCGCCGCGACGAGATCCGGCGCCGAATCGACCAGTGTTCCGTCAAGATCGAAAAAAATCGCTTCGATGTCCGCGCCGCGCAAAATCATTCCGGCTTATACGCGCACGCAAGATAGTTCACCTGCGTGTTTTTCGACGTCCACGCACGCCGGCCCATCGGGTTGTACGCGAGTCCGCTCACGTCTTGCAGATCGAGTCCCGCTTGACGAAGGCTCATCGCAAGTTCCGATGGTTTTATGAATTGCGCATAGTGATGGGTGCCGCGCGGCAGCAGGTTCAACGCGTACTCCGCGCCGACGATCGCCGCGCCAAACGCAAGCGGCGTTCTGTTGAGCGTCGAGAAAAACGCGCGGCCGCCCGGTTTCAGCAGCGCCGCAATCGCAGAAATCACGCTGCCCGGATCGGGGACGTGTTCGAGCATCTCCATGCACGTGATTGCATCGAAACGCGCGGGCGATTCTTGCGCGAGATCTTCAACGGCGATTTCGCGATAATCCACCGTCAAATTCGATTCGTGCAAATGCAAACGCGCGACATCGAGCACGCGCGGCGCCAGATCGATGCCCGTCACGTGCGCGCCCGCACGTGCGAGCGCTTCGCTCAGGATGCCGCCGCCGCAGCCGACGTCGAGCACGTGCGCATCACGCAATTCGGCGCGCTCGGCCACGTATGCAAAGCGCAGCGGATTCAAATCGTGCAGCGGACGCGATTCACCGTCGGGGTCCCACCAGCGCGACGCCAGTTTGTCGAACTTCGCGGTTTCGGCGGAGCTGACATTCGTCATCGCACGGATTCCGCCAACAAACGCTGCTGCCACGAACGTGCTTTTGCACGCAGCGCATCCGTATCGATTGCACACAATGCGCCATTTTCCACTTTGCGCACACCGGCGATCCAGACATCGCTGACCTGGTGGCGGCCCGTCGCGTATACGAGTTGCGACGCCGGGTTGTAGAGCGGTTCGGTCTCGATAGCATCGAGACGAATGGCGGTGAGATCGGCCTGCTTGCCGGCGACGATCGATCCGACGCGATCGGCGATGCCGAGCGCACGCGCGCCGTTCAACGTCGCCGCCTGCAGCGCGAAAGCGGCGTCGAACGCGCTGGCATCGTTCGCTACGCCTTTAGCGAGCAGCGCAGCCGTGCGCATTTCGCCGAACATGTCGAGATCGTTGTTGCTCGCGCAGCCATCGGTGCCGATGGCGATGTTCACGCCGGCGCGGCGCAGTTTTTCCGCAGGACAAAAACCGCTCGCGAGTTTCAGGTTCGATTCCGGGCAATGCACAACCGATACGCCGGCTTCGGCCAACTGCGCGATTTCGCTGTCGATCAGTTGCGTCATGTGCACGGCGATCAAGTGATCGTTGAGCAGCCCCAGCGATTTCAGCCGCGCCAGAGGGCGGACGCCATGCAGTTTTTTTGACTCGTCGACTTCTTGCGCCGTTTCGTGCACGTGGATGTGCACGGGAATATCGAGATGATCCGACAGCATGCGGATGCGCGTGAAGCTTTCGTCGGACACCGTGTACGGCGCATGCGGCGCCAACGATGCGGTCACGAGCTTTTCGGATTTCAGCGCGTCGTGAACGGAGAGATTCTTGTCGAAATACTCGTCGCGCGATGTTGCCCACGCGCTGGGAAACTCGATGAACGGCAATCCGACGACAGCGCGGAAACCGTGTTTGAGGTACGTGGCCGCTTGCACGTCGGGGAAAAAATAATTTTCGTTGCAGCACGTGGTGCCGCCCCGGAGCATTTCGGCGATCGCGATTTCGACACCGTCGCGCACGAATTCCGGCCCGACCGCCTTGGCCTCTGCCGGCCAGATATGTTCCTGCAGCCATGTCATCAACGGCAGATCGTCGGCCAAGCCGCGCATCAGCGTCATCGCGTTATGCGTGTGCGAGTTGATGAGGCCTGGAATCAGCGCATGTTCGGACAAATCGACACGATGCGCGTTTGTATACTTCTTGCGCGCGTCCTCGATCGGCAAAATATCGGCGATCACCTCGCCGCGAACGACGACGGCATGATGCTCCAGCACCACGCCGTGCGGTTCGATGGGAATGACCCAGCGCGCTTCGAGAATTTGTTCGACCGTTTCCATGACTCGTTTGCGGCGCGGCCGATCGCTATTTGACGCGGCCCTGATATTCGCCCGTGCGCGTATCGACCTTGATCTTCTCGCCTTGCGGAACGAACAGCGGCACGCGCACCACGGCACCGGTTTCAAGCGTAGCGGGTTTGCCGCCGCTCCCCGCGGTATCGCCTTTCACGCCGGGATCGGTTTCGGTAATCAGCAACTCGACGAAGGTTGGCGGGGTCACGACAAGCGGCGTTCCGTTCCACAACGTGACGATGCACATCTCGTTGCCTTTCAGCCATTTCTCGGCATCGGTCATCGCATTCTTGTCGGCGGCGATTTGTTCGTGCGTTTCCGGATGCATGAAATGCCAGAACTCGCCGTCGCTGTACAGATATTCCATGTCGGTATCGACCACGTCGGCTACTTCGACGGAATCGGTCGACTTCATCGTCAATTCGACCACGCGGCCGGTCTTCAGGTTGCGGTACTTCACGCGCGTGAATGCCTGGCCTTTGCCGGGCTTGATATATTCGGTATCGACGATCGTGCACGGATAATTGTCCACGATGATCTTCATGCCGTTCTTCACATCGTTCATGCCATAGCTGGCCATACGTGCTCCGTTGCGCAACGAGCCGCATGCGAAAGCGGCTAACATTGCAAATTCTGAAATAAGGCCGGACGCAAAGTCCGTTAGAACGTCAATGATAACCGCAAGCCCCCGTCGCGCGCAGCAAACCCGTTGGCAGCAACTGTGGCGCGAGTCGATCACCGATCCGCGCGAGTTGCTGGATGCGCTCGGTCTCGCCCACCACGCCGCCGATCTGCTTCCGGTTGGCGACACCGGATTTCCGCTGCGTGTGCCGCGCGGATTCGTGGCGCGCATGCGGCGCGGCGACGCGAACGATCCGCTGCTGCGCCAGGTTTTGAATTCTCCCGAAGAACTCGTCGCTGTCGACGGTTTCGTGACCGATGCGGTCGGCGATATGGCCGCGCGAACCGCTCGTGGCGTGCTGCATAAATACGAAGGACGTGCGCTCCTCATCGCCACCGGATCGTGCGCCGTGAATTGCCGTTATTGTTTTCGCCGGCATTTCGCTTATGCCGACGACACGGCCGCGGCGAATCGTTGGATCGAGGCCGTCGAACACATTCGCGGCGACGACACGATTATCGAAGTGATTCTTTCCGGCGGCGATCCGTTTTCGCTGTCGACATCTAAGTTGACAGAACTCACCGATGCGCTGGCGTCGATCAAGCATGTTCGCCGGTTGCGCGTGCACACACGATTGCCGATCGTTCTGCCGGAACGCGTGGACGACGAATTGATCGCCTGGATGACACGATTGCCTTGGCCGATTGCGGTCGTCGTGCACGCGAACCACGCGAACGAAATCGACGATCACGTCGATGCCGCAATGGCTCGCCTTCGAACGGCCGGCGCAACATTGTTGAATCAGTCGGTACTGTTGCGTGGTGTCAACGACACCGTGGATGTGCTTGCCGATCTGTCCGAACGCCTGTTCGATTCGGGCGTACTGCCCTACTACCTGCACCAGCTCGATCCTGTTGCGGGAACGGCGCATTTTGCTGTCGATGACAACACCGCGCGCGGCCTGATCGGCGCACTGACCGGACGTCTATCCGGCTATCTGGTGCCGAAACTGGTCAGGGAAATTCTCGGCAGTGCGTCGAAGACGCACGTATGATGCGGCAACGCATACGTCCGTCGCTGGAAATACGCGCGGGAATCGAGTAAAACCTGTTTAGAAGTCTCTATCTGGCCAATGACCAAACAAGACAACGTCATCAAGCTACTGCTGATCGAGGATTCGGTCGAAGAAGCTGAACAGCTGATCAGCATGTTGCGCAACGGCGGCATCGCTGTGCGTCCGGCGCGCGCGGCCAATGCCGCCGAGCTGGAAACGCAGGTGACCAAGCACACGCCCGATTTGATTCTTGCCAACCTGGCCGCGCGCGTTCTGAAGCTTGCGGATGTCGCCGCCGCGGCAAACCGCACAGGCAAAGATGTCGCGATCGTCGCCGTGGCAACCAACGTCAACGAAGACACCATCGTCGGCGCATTCCAGGACGGCGCGCGCGCACTGGCTCTGCGTCATCGCGCCGAACACGTGCAGGCGGTGGTGCGGCGCGAATTCGAAAGCCTGAACATGCGGCGCAACGTGCGCCGTCTGGAAACCTCGCTGCGCGAGACGGAACGCCGCTGCGACGCGCTGCTGGATTCGTCGCGCGATCCGATCGCGTACGTGCACGAAGGCATGCACGTCCGCGCGAACAAGGCGTATCTGGAAATTTTCGGGTTCGAGGATTTCGAAGAAATCCAGGGCATGTCGATTCTCGACATGATCGCGCCTGACGACGCGGACGATTTCAAATCGCTGTTGAGGCGATTGTCGAAAGGCGAAAAACCGCCGCAAAAATTGAACTTGAAGGCCCAGCGCGGCGATGGCACCACCTTCGACGCGACGATGGAATTCGCCGAAGCCAGCTACGAAGGCGAACCGTGTCAGCAGATCATCTTCCGTCAGCAGACCGTCAGCGTCGAGTTGGCAAAAGAACTCGACGTGCTGCGCTCGAAGGATCTCGTCACCGATCTGTACAACCGCACATATTGTCTCGCGGAACTCGATCGCGCCGTGGGCGAGGCGACGAAAGGCCGCAACGATCAGGCGCTGTTGCTGCTCGAGCCCGACAATTTCCGGCAACTGCTCGACACGGTTGGATTGGGCAACGCCGATCTGCTGCTCGGCGACATGGCCAATCTCATGCGCCGGCATATCAAGGAATCCGACATCGCTGGCCGATTTGGCGAGCATACGTTCGGCGTGATTCTCGCCGGACGAACGCACGAAGAAGTCCGTCAGCTTGGCGAGTCGCTGCGGAAGGCCTTCGAGGAACGCATCTTCGAAGTCGGCAAACAATCGTTGAATGTGAACGTGAGCATCGGCGGCACGCTCATCGGCGAGAAAAACGCGAATGCGATGAGCGCAATCAATCAGGCGTCGGCATCGTTGCGCACGGCGCAAGCCGAAGGCGGCAATCGGATCAACGTGTTCGATCCGAACGCAAAAGACAAGGCGGACGAAGAGAAAAACCGGCATTGGCTCAAGCTGGTCAAGGACGCGTTGGCGAGCAACGGCTTCGTGCTGTTCTATCAGCCCATCATCAGCCTGCATGGCGCCGAGGGCGAGTTCTACGAAATCCTGCTGCGCATGCAGGGGCCGAAAGGCGAAATCGCGCCCAACTTTTTCATGCCCGTTGCCGAACAGCACGGCATGATGCCGGCCATCGACCGCTGGGTAATTTCAAACGCCATCAAGGCGCTGTCCGAGCGTGAGAAATCAGGCCACAAGACCACGTTCTTCGTGAAACTGACGCCGCAATCGCTCGACGATCAAACGCTGATTCCGTGGATCGCACAGCAGCTTAAGAATTCACGGCTGCGCGGCGACGCGCTCGTGTTCGAGATGCCGGAAAGCAAAGTCGTCACGAGCTTGAAACCGGCGCGTCAGTTCGTCACCGGCCTCAAGCAACTGCATTGCGGATTCGCGCTGGAACAATTCGGATCGGGATTGAATTCCTTCCAGCTTCTCAAGCATGTCGACGCGAACTACTTGAAGCTCGACCGCAATTTCATGGCCGAGCTTCCGAAGAACAAAGAGAATCAGGACAGGATCAAGGAACTGTGCGATCAGGCGCATCACGCCGGGAAGTTGACCGTCGCAGAGTTCGTTGAAGATGCAGCGAGCATGTCGATTTTGTTTTCATGCGGCGTCAACTTCGTGCAAGGGAATTTCTTGCAGGAGCCTGAGAAGGTGATGTCGTACGAGACGGCGTAGCCAAGTCGAGACGACGGCCAACCTGCCGTCGCCCGAACTTTACTCGTGACCGTTGCCGAATATTTCATCGTCGTGAACGATGTACGCGTGGTCGCCCGCTACCGCGCCGATTATCGCGTCCGATCCTGATATCGCCACTGCGCCGCCGAGACGCGAAGCGCCAACATCCAAAAATGGTGCGCGCTGATACCATTGGTTACCGCTGCGGGTATACGCGTACGCGTCGTTGCTGCCAACGGCGCCCACAAGCAGTCGATTGCCCGATATGGAAACGGCGCTGCCGAATCGCTGCGACGTGACAGACAGCGGAGACGACTGCGGTGCGAACGTCGAGCCCGTATAAATGTATACCGCGCCTTGTCCCGCGCTCCATTCCGGCGCGCCGACCGCTACTGTGCCATTTGATAGAGCGACGGCAGCACCGAACTGGTCGTCGGCTGCTCCATCAGCGGCTACAAGTTTCTTCGCTTCCGACCATGTAGAGCCGGAACGGCGAAACACGTACGTCGCGCCCTTATTCGAACTGGAATGCGGCGCGCCCAAGACAATAAGGTCGCCATCGATGGCCGCTGCCAAACCCACGGCATCTTTTGCCGCTGCGCCCGTGGCGGTCAGTTGTGCCTGCAATGCCCAACCGCCGGATTGATGGATAAAAACGTAACCTGCCCCTGTACCCGAGTGCCCAGGTGCGCTAACGACGATCGTATTTCCAGAGATGCCAACACCACAGCCGAACAACTCGAAGGCACTCGGCGTCGACGCGGACAATACTTGTGATTGGATCCATCCGGAACCCGTGCGCTCCAAAATCTGGACGACGCCTTGGCTGCCGTTCGCGTCCGGAACGCCTAAAACAGCGGTATCCCCCTCAATCGCTATCCCGTTGCATGGCAGATAACTGCCGGCGTCGATAGCGGAATGTGCATAGGAAAATGTCGTTTCGCCGCTCCACGTTCCGGATGAATCTTTGACGTAGACGGAAACGGATCCGAATGCCTTTGCGGGCTGTTTCGGAGCGGCGACAAGCGCCTCATCTCCGTTTATGGCGACTGAAAGTCCGAATTGAGGAATGTCCACGCCCAGCGGTAAGGTAGCGTCGGAAAGATACGTCGACGTAGCCGCGTGCAGCGACATTGCGCATCCAAAAGGAAAAAGTATCACCGGTAAATAATGTCTCGCTCGCATGATTCTCGCTCACACTGCAAAGGGGCGAGAATTCTTCACCAAGACGGTCGCGCGAAACGGACATTAGCGCGACAAGTTCCGGACAAATCGGATCCAACTCACCAACTACGCGGGATTCCTCAACGCCGCGATGCGCTCTTCAATCGGCGGATGGCTCATGAACAGCCGCGCCACACCATGTTCGCCGTTGATGCCGAATGCCTGAAACGCTTTCGGCAATGTCGAACGATCGTTTCCAGCCAGTGCCTGCAACGCGGAGATCATGTTCTGGCGTCCACCCAATTTCGCGCCTCCCGCGTCGGCGCGGAATTCGCGCCAGCGCGAAAACCACATGACAATAATGGTCGCGAGTACCCCCAGCAATGTCTGCAGGATGATCACGATGAAGAAATAACCGATGCCGCCACCGCGTTCACCATCGCGTCCGCCGGACATCGCGCCATCGATCACACCGCCGATGATGCGGGCGAGAAACATCACGAACGTGTTGAGTACGCCTTGGATCAGCGCGAGCGTCACCATGTCCCCGTTGGAAACGTGCGTGATTTCATGCCCGAGAACCGCGGAAACCTGATCGCGATTCATGCTGCGCAGCAGACCGGTGCTGACGGCGACGAGCGCGTGATTCTTGCTCATGCCGGTAGCGAAGGCGTTCATCTCCGGCGCGTCGTAGATCGCGATATCGGGCATGCCGATTTGCGCGTTCTGCGCATGTGTGCGGATGGTATTGAACAACCACTGTTCGGAATCGTTGCGCGGCTCGGCGATCACTTGCGCGCCGACGGACATCTTCGCGAATGTTTTCGACAGCGCTAGTGAGATGAATGCGCCGCCCATGCCGAACACGGCGCAAAAGATCAATAACGGCGGCAGGTTCACGCCAGCGTGCGCGTACGTCCAGCGATCGATGCCGAAGATCGAGCAGACGACGGACAGCACCAGCATGATGGCCAGGTTGGTGCCGAGAAACAGGATGATCCGCAACATATGATTCCTCGCTGATTACGTTCCGAACGATCGGTGCGCAATGCACGAAAGCTTGGGTAGACTGACGACTTTTCAAGATGCTGGAAGTCGTGACCATCCCGTACCGCGGCCGTTTCGCGCCCTCGCCCACCGGACCGCTGCATCTCGGTTCGCTGGTCGCGGCCGTAGGCAGTTGGGCGCGCGCGCGCAGCCAACACGGCGCGTGGATCGTCCGCATGGAAGATCTCGATCCGCCGCGCGAGGTTCCCGGCGCGGCCGCCGATATTCTGCAAACACTCGGTGCGTTCGGTCTGGAATCCGACGAGCCTGTGATGTATCAGAGCTGTCGCAATGATGCTTATCGACACGCGTTCGATGCCCTGAAAAGTCGCGGCGATGTTTTCCCGTGCTGGTGCAGCCGCACCGATTTGGAAGCGTTCAATGGCATTCATCCCGATCGCTGCATCGCGTCGCCCGATGCGTCGCGCGCGCCCGCGTGGCGCATGCGCGTGCTGCGCGAACCGATCGCGTTTCTCGATCTGAATCAGGGAGCGCAACAGCAAAATCTTCGCGACGAAATCGGCGATTTCGTCGTGCTCAGGACGGAAGGATGGTTCGCGTATCAACTCGCCGTCGTCGTCGATGACGCGGAACAGCAGATTTCGGAAATCGTGCGCGGAGCGGATTTGCTGGATTCGACGCCGCGACAAATCTACCTGCAGCGGCAGCTCGGATATCCGACGCCTCGCTATCTGCACATGCCGCTGGTGCTGGATGACGATGGGCGAAAACTCTCCAAACAAGATCGCGCGCGACCCGTCGATCGCGCCGATCCGATTGCTGCATTGCGGATGGCGCTCGAATTTCTCGGTATCGAAACAGGCGGTGTCGCGTCGCGGATCGACCGTTTGTTGGCGGCGGCTGTGTCGCAATTCGACGGTGCAAACGTGCGGTTTGTCGATAATGATTCTTGAACCGAACTTGCGCGCGTCGCGTGTACAATCGCGAAAAGCATTTCGACAATAAAACAACGGAGGGAATCATGACTGCACGCGTAGCGTTGGTCACGGGTGGAACGGGCGGCATCGGATCGGCTATCGTCAAACGCCTGGCCTCGATCGGACACAAAGTCGCCACGAATTATCGCGACGAGGCGCGCGCGAATACGTGGCTGTCGCAAATGACATCGCAAGGCATGGATGTGGCGTTGGTGAAAGGCGATGTCGGCGACACCGCGTCGGCCGAAGCGATGGTGAAATCGGTCGAGGAAAAACTCGGGCCCATCGACATCCTCATCAACAACGCCGGCATCACGCGCGACACGACATTCCACAAGATGAGCGCGCTGCAGTGGCAGGAAGTCATCAACAGCAACCTCAATTCCGTCTTCAACGTCACGCGTCCGGTGATCGACCACATGCGCAACCGCAAGTGGGGCCGTATCATCCAGATCAGTTCGATCAACGGGCAGAAAGGACAATACGGACAGGCGAATTACGCCGCATCGAAAGCCGGCATGCACGGCTTCACGATCTCGCTGGCGCAGGAAAACGCGAAGTTCGGCATCACCGTCAATACGGTTTCGCCGGGCTACGTCGCCACCGACATGGTGATGGCGGTGCCGGAAGACGTGCGCAACAAAATCGCCGCACAAATTCCGGTGGGACGGCTCGGCGAGCCCGACGAAATCGCCTACGCCGTGTCTTTTTTCGTGAGTGAAGAAGCGCGGTGGATCACCGGTGCGAACCTGGCCATCAATGGCGGGCAGTACATGGGCTGGTAAGGCCGCTCTTGGGACCGGCGGCGGCGGAAGCGCAGCCCGCGAATGCGGTTAGCCGGGGTTTTTGTTGCGCAGCATTCCTGCTGGTGCGCCGCCGCATCTTCTGCTAAGTTTGCGGCATGGCACAAGTAAGAATCATCAAGAAGTATCCGAATCGGCGCCTCTACGACACCGAGATTTCGAGCTACATCACACTTGAGGAAGTCCGGCAACTGGTCATCGACGGCGAGGACTTCGAAGTCCGCGACGCGAAGAGCGGCGAAGACTTGACGCGCTCCGTTTTGCTTCAAATCATCTCCGAGCACGAAGAAACCGGACAACCCATGTTCACCACGCAGCTTTTGTCGCAGGTGATGCGGTTCTACGGCGATTCGATGCAGGGTTTCATGGGGAGTTACCTCGAGAAAAGCCTGCAGATCTTTCTCGATCAGCAGCAGAAATTTCGCAGCCAGCTCAACAATATCCT
>DATAVJ010000131.1:0-27658 GCA_036267795.1 Rudaea sp. | reverse complement strand
TATCCGCGCCTCGTCCGCATCGACTCGCCCGCCGACTTGCGCACGCTCGACGAGCGCGAGCTGCCGGCTGTCGCGCGCGAGTTGCGCGATTACCTCATCGAATCGGTCGCCGGTGCGGGCGGGCATTTCGGCGCGGGGCTTGGCGTGGTCGAACTCACCGTCGCCCTGCACTATCTGTACGACACGCCGCACGACCGCCTCGTCTGGGACGTCGGCCACCAGTGCTATCCGCACAAGATTCTCACCGGGCGCCGCGATCGCATTTCGACGATCAAGAAAAAAGACGGCCTCGCACCGTTTCCGAAACGCGACGAGAGCGAGTACGACACGTTCGGCGTCGGTCATTCGTCGACATCGATCTCCGCCGCGCTCGGCATGGCGCTCGCCGCGCAACGCAAAGGCGACGCACGCAAGATCGTCGCCGTCATCGGCGATGGCGGCTTGACCGGCGGCATCGCGTACGAAGCGCTGCACCACGGCGGCGATGTCGATGCGGACATGCTCGTGATCCTCAACGACAACCAGATGTCGATCAGCGAGAACGTCGGCGCGCTACCGAAAATGCTCGCGCGATTGATGACCAGCCGCACCCTCAACGCAATGCGGGAAGGTGCGAAGAAGCGCCTGAAACGCGGCGGATTTCTCTATCGCTTCCTCAAACGCTGGGAAGAACACGCTAAGGGCATGTTCGTGCCGAGCACGTTGTTCGAAGAACTCGGCTTCCATTATTTCGGACCGATCGACGGCCACGATTTGCCGATGCTGCTGCATTCGCTGAAGACGTTGAAGGAACTCAAAGGGCCGCAACTGCTGCACATCATCACGACCAAGGGCAAAGGCTACGCGCCGGCCGAACGCGAACAGATCGAATATCACGCCGTGGGTCCGTTCGATCCCAACAAAGGCGTCGCGAAGAAAGCGGCCGGCAAATCGACGTACACCGAAGTGTTCGGAGACTGGCTGTGCGACATGGCGGCCGCCGACGAACATCTTTACGCGATCACGCCTGCCATGCGCGAGGGCTCGGGACTGGTTCGCTTCTCCAGAGAATTCCCGCAGCGCTATTTCGATGTAGGCATCGCCGAGCAGCACGCCGTCACGCTCGCGGCGGGCATGGCGTGCGAAGGCGCCAAACCGGTCGTGGCCATCTATTCCACGTTCTTGCAGCGCGGTTACGATCAGCTCATTCACGACGTTGCGATACAGAATCTCGACGTCACGTTCGCCGTGGATCGCGGCGGCGTGGTCGGACCCGACGGCGCCACGCACGCGGGAAGCTTCGATCTCAGCTATCTGCGCTGCATTCCGAACATGATCGTCGCAGCACCTTCCGATGAGAACGAATGCCGGCAGTTGCTCACAACGGCGTTTCGCTATACCGGTCCGGCGGTGGTGCGCTACCCGCGCGGCACGGGACCCGGCGCGAAGATCGATCCCGAACTCACGACGCTGCCTGTCGGCAAAAGCGAAATCCGCCTGCGCGGTTCGCGCGTTGCGATTCTCGCCTTCGGCAGCCCACTCGCCGACGCGCTGAAGGTCGGCGCGGACATCGGCGCGACTGTCGTCAACATGCGCTTTGTCAAGCCGCTGGATGAAGCGTCGATTCTCGAGTTGGCGCGCACGCATGCGGCTATCGTCACCGTCGAAGACAATGCCGTCGCCGGCGGCGCGGGCAGTTCGGTCGTTGAATTTCTCGCGTCGAAGAATCTGCAGATTCCCGTACTGCAGCTGGGTTTGCCCGACCGCTTTCTCGAACACGCCAGCCGCGAACAGTTGCTCGCCGAAGCCGGCATCGACGCACCGGGCATCCGCGCGGCCATCACCAGACGCTGGCCGCAGTTTTCCGCCGATGCGCTGCAGGAAGTGCGCAGCGCCGTTTAGAGCGGTTGAACGCCGGCGGTCACGCGTTCGCGCTTTTCCCCGTCACGCGATGTGGAAATGTCTACAAATCCACATTCTGCGAACAATTGGCGCACTGCGCCGCCTTGATCGAAACCGTGCTCGATCAGCAGCCAGCCGCCGGGTTTCAAATGTTGCGGCGCGTCCCGCACTATTTGCCGGATCGAATCGAGACCGTCGATGCCCGACACGAGCGCTTCGCGCGGCTCGAAACGCAAATCGCTTTGCGAAAGGTGCGCATCGTCCGACGCAATATAGGGTGGATTGGACACGATTGCGTCGAAGCTCACGTTGCCCAACGCGCTGAACCAATCGCCGCGGATAAATTCGACGTTGCCGATTCCCAGACGCTCCGCGTTGGCCTTCGCGACAGACAAAATTTCTGCGCTGACATCCGTTGCGACGACGCACGAGTTCGGCCGCTCGCGCGCCAGCGACAGCGCAATCGCCCCCGATCCTGTTCCTAAATCCACAATGCGGCATTGTGATCTTTGTGGAATATGTCGCAATGCCGATTCGACGAGCAACTCCGTGTCGTGACGCGGAATGAGAACCGTGGGCGTAACCGTCAGGTCCAGCGTCCAGAATTCTCGGTGGCCGATGAGATAAGCGATCGGCACGCCTTCAGCGCGACGTTGCGACAACGAGCGAAATGCGTCCACCACGTCGTCCGACACCTCGTCTTCGCTGTGCGCATAGAGCCACGCGCGGGGTTTTTCCAGCAGATGGCTCAGCAGGATTTCCGCATCGCGGCGAGGCTCGTCGCCCGCCGGCACATCGTGCGAGGCGAGCAACGATCGAACGGTCGTCATGGCTTGTCGGGCGGAGCGGCAGCCGGCGTTTCCGCCGGTGCGACTTTCTTGCTCGCTCGCCAATATCCGTCCGTGGTCCACGATGCGAACGCGTTGCGCAGCCAGCCGATCAGCGCGTTGGCAAGCCACAATGCCCACAGCAACATGAGCACCTTGTAAACCCACAATGGCAACGTGATTGCCATCGCCTGTGGAAGCGCATCCGCGCTGCGATCGTCGAACCATTGCAGCGCGTGCGCGGACGAACCGTATCCGGTCACATGCATATCCGGCTGCCCGAGCAAGCCTTGCGGGATGGCAGAAATAAGGCACAACAGCGCAATCGCGGTAAGCGCGGCAAGGCTGACTTGCGCAAAATTGAAGATGCGGTCCGACGCCAACGTTGCGCGGCCGCGCCAATCGAACGCGAACAGCCACACGACGACGACGATCAGCGCCGTCCACGAAAATGTGGAGAACCCGATGCCGAGCAAGAGCCAATCGACGAACGCAAGTTTCGTCCGCCGCGTCCGCGACAATACGTAGGCGACGAGAATCATCACGAGCAGTTCGCCCCAATACAGCACGGCCGGTCCGGCGCGCGGACCCCACGTCGCGAGCAGCCAGCGGTCCTCCGGCAAGGAAGCCGTCAGCGTGATGTTCGCAGCAGGCGATCCGAGCGACACTGCGGGCGTTCGCGCGCGAGTACCGAAGTCCGCATTTTCGCGGAACGTGATTGCGAACGCGTGTTGTCCCGGCGTAATCGGCAAGCTGACTTTTCCGTCGAGCGGGCGCACGTTCAGAACTTGTCCGTCGCGCACTACGCTGATGACCTCGGCGTCTTTCGGCAATTCGACGGCGTGCTCGCCGCCTTGGCTCGCGCGCACATTGAATTTGAGCGTGTGCGTGGCGGCGTGCTGACCGAACTGGCTGTCGAGCACCACGGAATCGATCGCCAGCGTGTCGCCTTGCACGGCAGCCGGACGCGTAACTTTTATGGTGAGCGTTTCGCCCGGCAACGGATGGAATTCGAAATTGCGGTATTTCGTCTTGTCGTAGTCGCCGCTCGAGATCGTCTCAGGCACCCCCGAAAATTCGGCGTGCCACGTAGGACTGACAACCACACGCCACACTTCGGCGCGCTCGCCCATCGGCGGTGCGGTGAGTGTGAGCACGTCGGCCTTGTCGAACGCGCTCTGCCACTGTGTCGAGAAGCTGCCGTCGGCAATCGTCGCGAGAACGTCGTTGCCTTCGATCTTCGCGCCGGGCGTGGTCACGTGTTCGCCGGCGAGCAGCGGAACGGAAACGGTCATGCCGCCGTGATCGGGTGCCAGGCGCTGCACGTCGCTCTGGCTCGTCCATTTCAAACCGAGGACCAGATTGCGAACGACGTTTACATACGGCGGAAATTGTTGCGCGCCCGCGACGATCTTGTCGCTCGCGTTGAGATGAGCGCGCGTCAGATTCAACGTGTCCGCCAGCAGGCGATTATCGTTGATGCCGGAGCTGTCCCAACCCATGCCGTTGAATTGCACGCGGCCCGGAACCATCGGAAATCTGAGCGACACCTTGTCGGCGTAAGCGGTATAACTGAGCTCGACGCGATGCACGCCGCGCGTCATGGCAATCCACTGATTGCCATCGCTGCCGCGAACGACGCCGTCATTGACGGTGCCGTCCACTTTTATACTCGTAAGCGACATCGATGCATCGGACGCCGGCAATGGTAGTGCCACGGCGTCGAGCGTCTGCGCATCGAGCGCCACGGTGATCGCATCCGCGTTGGCGCCGACCAGCGCTTCGCCGATGCTCGCGCAGTTCGGAGCGCATTTCGGTGCTTCGGTCAGACGCTGATGCAGCTCCTGCAACATCGCGTCCGACGGATAATTCTGCGCGCGAACCACCGGTGCCAGCATCAATCCCGCGATCAGCAACGCGGCGGAATTCACCGGCAGGCGCGATTTGATCGAACGCATGACACCGCTCGACAACTGCCAGATCAGCCAGCCGAGCAGCAACACGAGCAGCACGCGCAGCGGACGCACCAGCCATGGCGGCGCGATGAGCAAATGCATCGTCTGACCGGCGAGCACCGGACCGGTCCAGCTCAACAATGCGGTGGCGCCGAGATTCCACGACGGCTCACCCACGCCGGTTTGCACGACCGTCGATTCGCTGTAGTGGTCGATCAGATCAGACGGCAGGATGTTGGAACCGGTCACGACGATCGTTTCCAGACTTTGATTCGGTTGGACGACCGGACTCGCCGCCTCCGGCGCCGGCGTCTGCAACGGCATCGCACGCCCTGAAGCCATCGTCATATGCCGCGTGTCTTTACGAAGAACGGTAGACTTGGCTTTCATCTCGTCCGCCGCCATGCCTTCAGATTGCGGCTCGGCGAAATAAGTGCCCTGCTCCAGTTGCGGATACAGCGCGAAGCGCAATTGATCGGCAACAAAGGGCAACGCGCCGATGACAAGCAACAGCAGAAGCACGCGCCGCGCACCTTCAGCCCAGCCTCGCAATTTCCCTTGCGGCAACGCACGCACGATCAGCGCCGCCACCATCACGCCGAGCAATGTCCAGAACGGTGCGCCTTCCTGATAGGCGAGCAGCAAATAGAAAATGCTGATCGCCGCGCCGACGGCACCGAGGAATCGCCACGCGAGCAAAACGAGAATCGCGCACAAGAAAGCATCGAGCAGCGTCCACTGCGACACCCAGCTTCCGGACGCCGTGTCCGCGCCGGGCGCGGCGAGCAGTCGATAACCGAACGGAAGATGCAGCGTCGTGTCGATGCGGTCGAACGTGTCTTGCCAGCCGGCAATAGGCATCGTCGACGCTGCTTTCGCCACGCGCACGCCGGCCATGAGATTCACCGCAGGTGTGCGCCATTCGACACCGCTCAACTCGGGTTTTGCGCCGCGCGTGATCAGCAACGCTTCGCCCGAACCGGCGCCCGAATAGTTCGAGTTCGCCGCGTCGGCGCGTTCCAGAACATAAGGCGCCGCGACATCGAAACGCCAGCCGCGCAACATGTGTCCGCCGATGCGATCGCGCGCATACCAGCCGTCCCCGGCGAAATCGAGCCACGCTTCGCGCTGCAGCGTGAGACGATTGCCCTCGTCCGGACCGAGACCGCGCGAGCGCTCGTCGATTTGCAGCACACCGCCGTTACTCAGCGAGAACGCGGGCAAGCTGCGCCACTCGTCGGGTGCGCCGGTTTGGCGCGGATCGACTTGAATCGCGCTGGTTGCGCTGGTCACGCGCAAGTCCGGCGCGGCTTCGTAACTCCAGGTTTCCTGTGCGGGCCATGGCGCGGCCGGAAGACGCGCGGTGATTTTGACAAGCGGCGCGGTTGCACGCGCCTTGATGGTCAGTTCGTCCGCACCGGCTTGAACTTGTATGCGCAGCTTCCCATCGTCATCGAGACGCGCGGGCCATTCGCTGGTCATCGCCAGCGGCGCGAACCCTTCCGGCAGTATCGGCCCAAGAGTTTCTTCGCGTGCCTGACCCGACGACGAAATTTCGATGTGCGTTTCCAGTTGAGCGGGAACGCCGTCCGTCAATTTGCGGAAGACGCGGATTTGCAGCGAGTCGGAAACGGGCGCGGCGGTGTTGCTGCGTCCCAAGGTCACGAATTCCTGTTGCCGTTCGACCGGCGCGACGGATTTCCCGTCGATGCTTAGCGCGACGATGCCGATGTAATTCGGCACGCGGATAGTTTGCGGACGCTGATGCCACGGAATGCGGCCGGCGATGTCGTACGAACCCGGCGCCAGGCGCATGACCGGCAGTCCTTCGCGGGACACGACCGGCTGCCGCTGATTGTTGACGGTGACTTGCTGTGGCCAATGTTCGGCGTCGCCCGGCAATGGAATCCACGTGGCGGCTTCGACTTGCCAGCGCACGGAGAATGTCGCGCCATCGTCCTGCGCATTGATCGCCAGCCGCGACGGCCACGCGCAGACGAAATCCTGCGCCGACTTCGGCGTGAGATTGCCGAGGAAAGGACAACTTCGGAACTCCTCGTCTTTCAACACCCACGCGCGCCAATCTTTCAGCGACGGTGGAATCGCGCCGTCCGCCGTCGATCGCGGATACGCATTGATGGACGACAACAACACTGCAACGCCGAACACGAGCGCTTTGAACATCGACCCTCTCCCTGGCAAATCCTGTTGCATACAACGCGCATCGCTGCGCCGCGGGGTTAGCGCGCCGAATCCCCGGACCCGGCCGCGCCGACTAATGGACTATCAATCGCCACACTTGTTCCAGCGATGCGGCGATGAATCCGGTCAAGAACGACAGATAGCTGAAACGCAAATAACGGTATTTATGGTGCGCCAGATAAGAACCCAGGCTGTAGACATCCTTGGCCATCGTTTCGTAAATCAAACCGTTCGGCGTCATCCTGCGCGCCATTTCGCTGAGGAAACGTTCGCGCGACAGTTCCGAGAAATGGCCGAAAAACAGCAGATTGAAATTTGGCGGCAATTCCGTGGTGGTCAATCGCAGCGGCCGGTATTTCGGCAACACCGCGAGAATGGCGAGCAGGAGCGCGAGCAGCGTGAAGATCGTCAGCGTGAGTACGCTGATGCGCAATTCGGGCTGATCGAGTTTGCCCATGCTCAGCGTGAGCACGATCGACGACACGGTGATGATGATGCTCGCCTTGGTGTCGGCCATCGCGCTCAGCGTGACGTGGTGCTGCTGCGTGGTGCGCAGAAACTGATCGCCCGTGTTGCGTTCGGGAACTTGCGCGAAAAGCTCGGTCGCGTCCGCGGGTTGTCGTTGATCCATCGTTCACGCTCGTCCACCCAGAATGCGACGATGATAGGAATCGCCGCAGCGCTTGGCAATTTACGCCGTTTTCGGCGATTGCGCCGCCCGCTCGGACTGGCGGCCGCGTGCGGGCTGGCGATTGGCCTTGCGGGGTGCAAAGACATGTTTTTCGCAGCGATAAATTCCACGGACAGCCCGCGCAACATCGCGATTCACAAGAACCTGGAATTCGACAGCGCAAATCGTCTCGATCTGGATGCCTACGCGCCCGCCAACGCAAGCGGAGCGCCGGTGGTGGTCTTCTTTTACGGCGGCAGTTGGGAAAGCGGCAAGCGCAAATGGTACGGCTATGTCGGCAAGACACTTGCGGACAACGGCATCGTCGCTTTCATTCCGGATTACCGGAAATACCCGGACGTGCAGTTTCCGGAATTCATCGACGACGCCGCCAAAGCGACGCGCTGGGCGCGCGATCATGCGCCCGAATTCGGCGGTGATCCGTCGCGGCTATACGTGATGGGGCATTCCGCTGGCGGACAGATCGCGGCACTGATCGCCTGCGACGGCCGGTATCTGCAGTCCGTCGGCATGGATATCGGCGATTTGTCCGGCATGATCGGCTTGGCCGGTGCCTATTCGTTTCTTCCGTTCGTCGACGAGGAAGAAGAAATCTTCGGTGCCTCCGCAACGAGTCAGCACGACTCGCAGCCGATCAATTTCGTGCAGGGAAAAGAGCCGCCTCTGCTTCTATTGCAAGGCGAAGACGACGACGAAGTCGAACCGAGCAACGCCATCAAGATGGCAGAACGCGCGCACGCCGTGGGCGCGCCGGCGGAGTTGAAGTTGTATCCGGGCGTCGGCCACTCGTCGATCATCCTGTCGCTGGCGCGCGGACACAGTTCACGCGCGCCGACGTTGAACGACATTCTCGCGTTCATCCGTAAACCGCCAGGCATCGCGGCGGGGACCGCCGCAGCGCCGTAGCGTTGCGACGGCTCTTGCAGCGGCTATTTCTTCTGCGTTTCCGCCCACGTGGCGAGCGCTTTTTCGCCGACGTGTTCGCGCAGCGCCGCGCATTGGTTGGTGCCTTCCAGCACCTGCGCCAGCACGCGCTCGCCGCCGTTCATCTGCTTGATGCGCGGTCCGAAGAATGCGTTGAGCTCTTCCGCCTGCTCCTTGGAACAACGTCCCGGCGCAGCCATCGCAGGCGCGTAGCCCTGCGCGAACGGCGGCATGCGCGCCTGCAATGCGTCGAAGTGCGCCGTGAACCAGGCCCAGAACGCATCGCGGTTTTCCGGTTCGCCGGCATTCGTACCGTAGACGTAGCGCAGTTCGCCGACGGCCACGTCCGGCGTCAGCGCAAAATTCCGCGCGCGCTCGCCCAATTGCGGATCGTGCGTCGCACCGAGCGCTGCGAGCAACGTGTAGCGCTGCCGCGTTTGGTGGTTGGTTTTCAAATCAGCGAGGATCGCATCGAACGCCGCCGCGCCATGATCCTGCACCGTGACGTTCAACGCCGTGCGCAGCAGATCGGCATCGGCGCGATCGAGGTCGACTTTGCCGCTGCCGTCCAAACCGAGTGCCGCACTGCCTTGCGCATCCAGTGCCTTGCGCGTCGCAGGGTCGCGAATTTTCAGCGCGAGGAAATCGGCCAAGTCTTCGCGCATCTGCGTCGTCGCCGATGAGTCGTCGGCTCTGTGACGATAGCCGATGGCCTGCAGGCGGGGACCGAAAATATGCGTGACATACGCGTCGAGCACCGGGCGCGTTGCGGTGTTTGCGAGATGATCGTGCATCCACTCCACCGTACCGACGAGCGACGTGGCGACCTGCGGCAGTTCCGACTGCGCCAGCGTCGGCAAGACTTCGAGCACCGCCGCCGGCGACATTTCGCCGCGGCGGAACGAGCTGGCGACGGCATCGGCGTAGATCATCTGCTCATCGGGCTTGAGCGCCGTTACCGTTTTGCCCAACGCGCGGAAATCCGCTTCGTTCATCGCAAATCTGTAGTAACCCGCCGCATTTGCGTTCGGCAGATACCAATCGGCGCACCCGCCGTCGACCGGAAAATTTTGTTTCGGCTGCTCGAGCAGAAAACATTGCGTCGCCGACGCGCTGCCGCGGCCGAACCGCGCGCATATCGGCACGCTCCATTTGGCGCTGTCGGCCGCCATCACGCCATACGGCAGATACCGCGACTGCGACAACGTGAGCGTCGCTTTTCCCTGCGTGCAGCTCATTTCGGTCTGCACGAGCGGAAGGCCGGGCTGATCGAGGAAGCTGCGCATGGCGGTCTTCAACGTATCGCCTTTTTTGCTGACTTCCGCGATGGTCGCGATCAGATCATTCGAACTGCCGCTGCCGAACGAGTGGCGTTTGAGATATTCCCGCATCGCAGAACGGAACGTGTCTTCGCCGAGCCACTCTTCGAACATGCGCAGCACCGCCGCGCCTTTTTCGTAGGTGATGCCGTCAAACGCATTTTCGATATCGCCGTGATCGTTGATCGGCTGGCGGATCTTGCGCGCCGACAACAAACTGTCGCTCGCCATCGCGCCGCGCGTGGCGTTGAGACGTTCCAGATCGCCATGGTATTCCGGCTTCAGCGCAACCGTTTCGTTGCCCTGCGCCCACGTCGCGAACGATTCGTTGAGCCAGATATCGTCCCACCACGGCACGGTGACCAAGTCGCCGAACCATTGATGCGCCACTTCGTGCGCCGTCACGTCGAAGCTGCTGCGGTAGGTGTCGGCCGGCGTGTGCTCGTCGATGCGCAGCAAGGCGTCGCGGAACACGATCAGTCCCGCGTTCTCCATCGCACCCGCGCTGAAATCCGGCGCGCCGAGCAGATCGAGCTTGTCGAATGGATACGGTATATTTGTATACTCTTCGTAGAATTTCACGATCGCCGGCGTCTGGCTCAAAATCCACTTGAGCTGCGAACCGGTTCCGCGCGGACCGATCCCGCGCAACGGCACCGGATTCTTGCGCACGGCATTCGCCGGCATCGGTCCCGCATCGACGACATCCCACGGGCCGACGGCGAACGCGATCAGATACGTCGGCAGCGGTTTCGTCGTGGCATAAGTCACCGTTTTCCATTTGCCGTCCGCGGAAGTCTCTTCACGTTTCGGCAACGTGTTCGCGACGACGGCTTCGTTTTTCGGAACGGTGAGCGTGATATCGAACGGCGTCTTGAAGCGCGGTTCGTCGAAACCGGGAAACGCATTGCGGGCGCTGATGGCTTCCATCTGCGTGATGGCGTAGCTATCGTCACCCACTTTGACTTTATACAAGCCTTCGAGTTTTGCGTTGAACGCAGCGTTGTAATCGATCGTGACCTGGATTTCCTGCGCCGGCAGCGATGTATCAAACGCGATTTTCGCCACGCCTTCTTTTTCGGCGGTGTACGTCGCCTTGTGCGGCTTGCCGGCCGCATCGGTGAGTTCGACGCCGGTCACCGTCAACTCCTGCCCATGCAACCAGACGTGGTCGGCGGCCTCCGCAAGCTTGATGCGAATTTTCGTTTGTCCGGAGAAACGTTCCTCGCGAGGATCGATTTTCAGTGTGAGCGCGTAGGAAACCGGTGCGGCCGAGTCCGGCAATTTGCCGGTGGGCACCGCATCGTCCGCGGCGTGTGCAAGCGACGTCAGCGCGGAACCCGCGAAGATCATCCATCCGAATCGAGAGAACGCGCGCATGCCACGGTCCTAAAAAAAGGGGCCGACAGCTAACCACGCACCATCGAATATGACAAGGGAGCCAAGTCATGACTCCCTCGAAATATTTACGGCAATTTACTAAGCCGCGAGATCGGTGACCGAGTCCGACGTCGCCGCATTTTGTTCGAGCGTTACCGCCACGGCATTGACGACAGCCGCGATGCGCACCGCACTCTGGATCGCCTGCGCAGTCACACCGTGTTTGCGCAACGTCTTCTCGTGCGAGTCCATGCACATGCCGCAGCCGTTGATCGCAGACACCGCGAGCGAACACAGCTCGAAATCGATCTTGTCGCAGCCGGGATTCGACATCGCGTTCATGCGCAGTCCGGCGCGCAGCGTCTGATATTCGCTGTCGCCGACGAGGTGCGTGAAACGGTAATACACATTGTTCATCGCCATGATCGCGGCAGCCGTGCGTGCGCCATTGAGTTCCTGTGCCGTCGCGTTCGCCGAAGCGTCCGTCTCTATCGCAGCGACCAGCGGCGCATGGCGTGCTGTGATCGCGCTCGCCAGCGCCACCAGGCCGATCTGCTTTGCCGTCAACCCCGGCGCGCCGGTTTCGGCCAGCACGGAATCGAGATTCAGGCGCAAGTCTTTGGCGTAATCGGGAATGCTCGCCTTCAACGTGGAAAGTGACATTGTAGATTTCTCCATTTTTATACGTTTCGACTTCCGAAAAACGGACGGCGATCGTTCGCCGTCCGTTTGTCCAGTCAGAAGATCAGGCCGCCTTCAGCGTCTGCTCGCCCTGCTGCCAGTTGCACGGGCACAGTTCGTCCGTCTGCAACGCATCCAGCACACGCAATACTTCTTGCGGATTGCGGCCGACGCTGCCTTCCGTCACGTACGCGAAACGAATGATGCCGTCCGGATCGATGAGGAACGTCGCACGCTTCGCCACGCCCTCTTCAGGGTCGAGGATACCGAGCGCGCTGGACAGACGCTTCGCCGTGTCGGCCAGCATGGGGAACGGCAGATCGCGCAGATCCTTGTGATCCTTGCGCCACGCCAGATGCACGAACTCGCTGTCGGTGCTCGCGGCCAGAACCTGGCAATCGCGATCGGCGAATTGCTGGTTCAGATCGCCGAAACCCTTGATCTCCGTCGGACAGACGAACGTGAAATCTTTCGGGTAGAAAAACACGCACAGCCATTTGCTTTTGTACGTGTCGTTCGCGATCGGGAAAAACGCCTTTTCGACGCTTTCGGTGGAAACGGTCGCTTTGAGGTTGAATTGCGGGAATTTATCGCCAACGGTAAGCATGATGAATACTCCTGTGAATCGGTTTGTAAGGGGCGCCTTTCGGGCACAGGAGAAATATAGGGACAAGCCGTCGATCATTCAAATCGATTGATGTTATAGTTTCGATAGGCCACGTATATCGAGGATTAGCCATGAATCTGCGCGATTTGCGCTATCTGGTGGCATTGGCGGAGCACAGGCATTTCGGACGCGCCGCCGCGGCCAGTTTCGTCAGTCAGCCGACGCTGTCGACGCAAATAAAAAAGCTGGAGGAAGAACTCGAAGTTTCTCTGGTCGAGCGCACGCCGCGCAAAGTGCTGTTGACCGAAGCGGGCAAGGAGATCGCGCAACGCGCCCGCGAGGTGCTCAACGAGGTCGATCAGATCAAGGCCGTCGCACGCCGCACGCGCGATCCGGAATCCGGCACCGTCCGCCTGGGAATTTTTCCGACGCTTGGCCCATACCTTCTTCCGCATGTCGTGCCGCGCATACGCTCGCGGTTTCCGCGCCTCGAGCTGTTGCTCGTGGAAGAGAAGACCGAAGTCGTTCTGCGCCAGTTGCGCGAGGGCCGGCTCGACGCCGGAATCCTCGCGCTGCCGATTCACGACGATCAGCTGCACGCGGAATTCCTGTTCGAAGAACAATTCGTGCTCGCCGTTCCGGGACAACACGGGCTGGCGAAACGTACGGCGCTGAAGCTCGATGATCTGTCCGACGAAAGCCTGCTGTTGCTGGAAGAAGGACATTGCCTGCGCGACCAGGCGCTCGACGTTTGCCACCTGGCCGGCGCGAATGAAAAGAGCGGCTTCCGCGCGACGAGCCTGGAAACGCTGCGCCAAATGGTGGCGGCGAATGTCGGGATCACCCTGCTGCCGTCGCTTGCCGTGCAGCCGCCGATCGCACAGTCGGACAACGTGCATCTGCTCGCATTCCGCGGCGAAACACCCAGCCGCAAGATCGCGATGATTTGGCGCAAAAGCTCGGCGATGACGCCGTTCTTCCAAAAATTCGCGGCGATTTTCAAAGAACTTCCGTCGAAACTTTTCGATGGGAAAGGCGCCGTGATTGCAGGAACGGTGACGGCGATGAAGAGGCCGGCAAGGAAAACGGCATCGCGACGTCGATAGACAACGCCTATCGTATTGATCGCAACAATCAATTTTCCAATCCTGCGCCGGCGCGCTACGCTCGGCGTGTTCGCCGCGGTCGTGGCGCACGATCTGTCCTCCAGCAATGTCACTAGATCAGCACGAGGTGTGTCATGAAAGGTTCGAAAACCGAGGAAAATCTGAAAGCCGCCTTCGCGGGTGAATCGCAGGCCAATCGCCGATATCTGTATTTCGCCCAGAAAGCCGATGTCGAAGGCTACAACGACGTCGCCGCCGTCTTCCGCTCCACCGCCGAAGGAGAGACCGGCCATGCGCATGGCCATCTGGAATATCTGGAAGTGTGCGGCGATCCGGCCACCGGCCTGCCGTTCGGCGAAACTAAGAACAATCTGAAAGCTGCCATCCATGGCGAGACGCACGAATACACCGACATGTATCCGGGCATGGCGAAAACGGCGCGCGACGAAGGATTCGGCGAAGTCGCCGATTGGTTCGAAACGCTCGCCAAGGCCGAGCGCTCGCATGCCAATCGGTTCACCAAGGCGTTGAACGAACTGGTCTGATACGGTCACGCCCCCTCTCCCGCTGGCGGGAGAGGGTTGGGGCGAGGGTGGCACTTCAGTTTTCGCAGGCACCCACACCACCTTCATCCGCCCTCCGGGCACCTTCTCCCGCCAGCGGGAGAAGGGAAGTAGGAAAGGATTTCGATGGCCGACGAAAACAACGTGCAGCGCGAAGGCAGCCTGGATGCGCCGACGCGTCATCCGCTCGATTGGAAAAATCCGCAGTTCTACGACCAGGCGGCAATCGACAAGGAGCTCGCACGCGTCTTCGATATCTGCCACGGCTGCCGCCGCTGCGTGAGTTTGTGTCAGGCATTTCCCGTGCTGTTCGATCTGGTGGACGAGTCGTCGACGATGGAAGTCGACGGCGTCGCGACATCCGACTACGCGAAAGTCGTCGAGCAATGCTACCTGTGCGATTTGTGCTATCAAACCAAATGTCCCTACGTTCCGCCACATGCGTGGGACGTCGACTTCCCGCATCTCATGCTGCGCGCGAAAGCCGCTGCGCATGAACGTGGCGAAACGGGCTTCGGCGCGAAAGTGCTTTCATCGACGACCGCTGTCGGGAAACTCGCGACGATCCCCGTCATCGTCGATATCGTGAATGCCGCGAACCGCAGTGTGGGTCCGCGCAAACTGCTCGACAAAACACTGGGCGTTCATCCCGACGCCGAGATTCCCGAATACGCACACAAGACCGCGCGCAAACGCCTGAAATCGCTCGACGGCAACGGAACACCGCAATCGGCTGGACGAACGCGCGGCAAAGTCGCGCTGTTCGCGACGTGCTATTGCAATTATTCCGCGCCGCAACCCGTGGAGGATCTGGCCGCCGTGCTGCGCCACAACGGCATTGCCGTGAAGCTGGTCGAGCGCGAAGTCTGCTGCGGCATGCCGAAGCTCGAACTCGGCGATCTCGAATCGGTGGAAAAGTATAAAAATACCAATATCCCCGTTCTCGCCGCGGCCGTGCGCGACGGCTGGGACATCACGGCGACCATTCCCTCCTGCGTGCTCATGTTCAAGCAGGAACTGCCGTTGATGTTCCCGGACGACGAAGACGTGCAACTCGTGAAGCGCCACATCTTCGATCCGTTCGAATATCTGTGGATCCGGCATCAGGCCGGCGCGTTCAATACCGCGTTTACGATGCCGTTGGGAAAAATCGCGTATCACGCGCCGTGCCATCAACGCGTGCAAAATATCGGTCCGAAGACGCGCGACGTGCTTGCGCTGATTCCCGGCGCGGAGATCCAGATGATCGAACGTTGTTCAGGCCACGATGGAACGTATGGCGTGAAGACGAAGACGTATGCTCTCTCGCGCAAGATCGCCAAACCCGTCGAGAACCGCGTGCAGCAGATCGCGCCCGCGCATTTCGCCAGCGATTGTCCGATGGCGGGCAGCCACATTTCGCACGGACTCCGCGACAATCCGCGCGCGGAAAGTCCGATAAGTCTGCTGCGCAAAGCCTACGGGATCTGACCGATGCAAAAACTCACGCATGACGATTTGCTGACGCTCGAAGCCTATTCGCAGGAACGCACCGCGTTCCGCACACGCGTGCTCGCACACAAGCAGCAGCGCACCGTACATCTCGGCGCGCACATCACGCTGATCTTCGAAGATCGTCTCACGATCCAGTATCAGGTACAGGAAATGCTGCGCATCGAACGCATTTTCGAAAGCGCCGGCATCACTGAAGAACTCGATGCCTACAATCCGCTGATTCCGGACGGTACGAACTTGAAAGCGACCATGCTCATCGAATTCGCCGATCCGGACGAGCGCGCCAAGCGGCTCATCGAAATGCACGGCATCGAAAATAAGATCGCAATGAGCGTCGGCGATCTGCAACCGGTGATCGCGATCGCCGACGAAGACCTCGACCGCAGCACCGATCAGAAAACATCTGCCGTGCATTTCATGCGTTTCGAGTTGTCGGCGCCGCATATTGCCGCGTTCAAGCAGGGCGACAGGATCGTCGTCTCTGTCGATCATCCGGCGTATCGAGGCGAAATCGTGCTTTCCGCCGATAGCGTCAGAGCGCTCGCCGCCGATTTCGCATGAGCAACTGGCGGCCGCTGGCGCTCGCCGCCGTTCTGTTCGGTACGATTCTGTGGTGGCACGCGCACCGTCCTGTTGCGCACGGCCCCGGTGTTCTCGCACCGGACATTCCGTTGCAAGAAAACCTCAGCGGCAAGCCCGAGCCGTGGAGCAAGGACAATGTCGCCATCGAACCATTGGCGAAGTTTTCGATAACCGCACGCGTACTTTCGCGCGAGGATTACCGCTGGGATACCGAGGCGGAGATCGCGCCCGTCGATCTCGCGCTCGGCTGGGGCCGCATGTCCGACAGTGCCGTTTTGCAAAACGTGGATATTTCCCAATCGGGACGTTTTTACTTTTGGCACGTCAACGAATTTCCCATCCCCGAACGCGAGATGATCGAGTCGAGCGCCAACATGCATCTGGTGCCGGCGGACAGGATCGTGGAGCACGAGATCAAGGAGACGCGTGCAGGCGACGTCGTGTCGTTCAGCGGTTATCTCATCGAAGCGCACTGGCCGGATGGCCGCAAATGGGTGAGTTCATTGACGCGCAGCGACAGCGGCGCCGGCGCGTGCGAACTGGTCTGGGTCGAACACTTCGATATCTCGCCGCGGCATTGATGGCTCGGGCCGACGCGTTTTCGCGCGCGCGAGCGCATGCACGCGATTCAGCCCCGCGTCGAGGTCTTCGAGCAAATCTTCCGACGCTTCGATGCCGACGGACAACCGCAACAACCCGTCGCCGATGCCGGCGCGGGCGCGGGCTGCGGCATCCATGCTCGCGTGCGTCATCGTCGCAGGATGGGCGACAAGGCTCTCCACGCCGCCCAGCGATTCGGCCAAACTGAAATAGCGCAATCCGTGCAGGAACGCGCGCACCGCTCCTTCACCGCCGCGCAATTCGAAACTCAGCATCGCGCCGAATCCGCGCTGTTGACGACGCGCGAGTCCGTGGCCAGGATGCGCCGGCAACCCCGGAAAGTATACTTTTTCGATCAGCTCATGACCGCTCAAACGGTTGGCGATCGCCGTCGCATTCGCCTGATGAACCGTCAGGCGCGGTTGCAGCGTTCGCACACCGCGCAGGGTGAGAAAACTGTCGAACGGCGCACCGGCGAGACCTAAGCAATTGCACCACCACGACAGTTGTTCGCCGATCGCGCGCTCTTTCCAGATCACGGCGCCGCCGACGACATCGGAATGTCCGTTGAGATATTTCGTCGTCGAATGCACGACGATATCCGCACCGAGCTTCAACGGCTGCTGCAATGCGGGCGACAGAAACGTGTTGTCGACGACGACAGTGGAACCCGCATCGTGCGCCAGCTGCGACACGTGCGATATATCGGTGATGCGCAGCAACGGATTGCTCGGCGTTTCGATCCAGACCAGCTTGGGTTTTCTCGCGAGCGCGGACGTCAACGCCGCGTCGTTCGAAAAATCGACGAATTCGACGCGATACAAACCGCGATCCGCCTGCGCGCGGAACAATCGATAGCATCCGCCATAGCAATCGTGCGGCGCAACGATAAGATCGTCGGGCCGCAACCGGGCCGTCAGCAGCGTGATCGCCGCCATGCCGGAGGCCGTGACGAGCGCGCCCTCGCCGCCTTCGAGTTCCGCGAGCACGGCGGCCAGCGTATCGCGCGTGGGATTGCCCGACCGTGTGTAATCGTAAGCGCGCTTTTGTCCGAATCCCGCGAAGCTGTAGTTCGTCGACAGGTAAATCGGCGGCATGACCGCGCCGTGCGCTGAATCCGCGTCGACGCCCGCACGCACGGTTTGTGTGCCGATGTGGGCGCTCATCGAATGGGCTCCAACGCTCGGCGCAGCACGTCGGCCACGATTGTTTCCTCTTTCAGGAATGCGTCATGTCCGTCGATCGATGAAATTTCGACGAGGTTGCACGGACCGGAGCACGTCGCTGCGAATTCGCGTGAGAGCGTCGGCGGCACGAGCAAATCGTCCACCACCGAAAACACTGTCGTCGGCACGGTGATGGCGGCCGCGTCGATGCGGTGTGCGTCGAGCGACGTGCTCAGGCATCGATAGGCCGAGGCGTTGAAACGTTGCGCAAAGCGTGTGCCGTGTTGCGCCAGCCATTCGATGGCGCCGTTGTCCGATGCCGCGAACCGTTCTTCGAATCCTTGCGCCGTGCGATAACCGATGATCGCAAGAGCGCGGACGAGCGCAAGCGATGCCGCCGAGTTCTCGCCGAGATCGAGTATCGAGCGCTGCACATCGCGCAGTGCCAGCGCGAATTGCGACGGGCGATGCGCTGCGCTCAACAAAACGAGTCGGCCAAGCCTGCGGCCGAGCAATGCGGCCACGTGTTGTCCGACTGCGCCGCCATATGATGCGCCAACAATGGCATGAACGTGCCGAATGCCCAGCCGGTTCAGCAGCAGCAGGATCGCGCGCGCCTGATCCGTCGTCGCGATCGCCGGAAAATCGCCGCCCGGTTCCGGGCCTGTCGACTCGCCGCACCCACCCAGCCAGTCCACGCTCAGCAACCGGAAACGTTCGATGTCCAATGCCAGTCCGGCGCCGCATTGCGCTTCCCACCAGCCGGGCCCCACAAATCCCGAACAGCGGCGATGCGCGGAAATGCCGCCGAGGACCACGACCAGCGGCGCGGCGTTCGGCCCGACGCATTGCCAGGCCATACCCGCGCCATGCAGCGTATCGCCGCCTTCGAGCACGAACGGATCGGGCAGCGCGAGGACGCCCTGCGCGCATCGGATTCCGCCCGCATCGTGCTCGGTGGTTTCGGGTCGTAGTTTTTCAGCGTTTGTCATGCCGCACTCCTTACTGGAAGCGCATGTTATGTGTTTGGACGTATGGACGTCAAGACGTATAGACGTCTATTTGGATTATCAGATCGGCTCGGTCGCCACCGCTGCGCGCGGGCGTGTCGATCCGATGAAGATTCCCAGCAGCGACAGGGCCAAGCCGATCCAGTCTTCCGTGCTGGTGGCCCGGCCGAACAGCAAAACGTCCAGAACGAACGACAGCGCGGGTTGCAGCAGCAACAGCAAACCGACGAGCGACGCGGGCAACTGCGGCATCGCCTGCGCGATCAGCACCCAGCCGAGAACCTGGCCGAACAATCCCAGGCCGATTAACGAATACCACGACTGCGAGTCCGGAATCGCGAAACTGTCGCGTTCGACGAGCACAGCCACGGCAAGCATCGCCGCGGCAAGCAAGCTGTTGAGACACAGTGTGCGCATCGGATCCAGTCCGCTGCGGCGAAGCTGCGCCTGACGCAAACTCAACAGATACACCGCGTAAGCAACGCCTGTGAGCAATCCGAAATAGACGCCCAAACGAAACTGCGGCGTGAACGAACTCCACCCTACGCCGACGAGCAGCCAAAGCCCGACCAGCGCGAGCGCGACACCGAATACGAATCGCGCATGCAACTTTTCGCGGTAGAACAGCACGCCGACGATGGCCATGATGAAAACCTGGAAATTCGCCACGAGCGTGGCGAGGCCGGGGCCGATGTCGCGGATGCTGCGATGCCAAAGCATCAGGTCTGTGCAGAATGCGAGTGCAGGAATGAGCAGCCACGCCACAACGACCCACGCGAAACCGCGCAAGCGGCGGCGCAATGCGAGCAACGCCACGAGCATGACGCCGCCAAAGAACATGCGATAGAACGCGGAGACAGTCGGCGGCACATGTGCCCAGCGCACGAAGATGCTCGTGGTGCTGATGAGCGCGGCGCCGCAGGCCATGCGCAGCATGGCGCCGCGCGATGACGACACGGTCACGGCGCCGTCTGCTCGTGCAGCACGGCGCTGGCTTCGGTTGCCGCGTCGGCCAGCCAGTCGCGCATCTTGCTGCCGATGACGAGCGTCGGTCGTGGCGGCATCTACGCCGGTTCCGGAAAATAAAGCGCATCGTCGTCCGGCGCGGCGCGAAATTCGGCGAGATCGGCATCGACGCGCTGGGCGACCAGACACGCCTGTTCCCAGTCGATTTCCGAAACCATCACATTGACCAGGGACATCGGCGGCAACTCGCCGATGGCGCCCGTCAGATACTGGCCGCTGACGAACGCGGGGATGTTGTCGTGCTCCAGTGCGTTCTTCACCAGATTCGCATCGATGATGTTTTCGGCGCGATAAACGATCTTCACGCTAGCTCCGCGGCGGCTGCGCTCACGCTACTTCAATCGGCCGGCATCGTAAAGCGTCAATGCAATATCTTCGCGACCGCTTGCGCTTTTGGCGTCAATGCGAACACGGCAAGATCGCCGTCGTCGTATGCCGGTTCGCCGAGCTTTGCCTCGATCGCCGGCAGACATGCGACGACATCCGGAAAATCGGCACGCGGCGCCGGCCACGGTTGACGATGCATCACCAGAAAATCGCCGTGCGTTTCGCCGCGCATCAGCGCAGTGACGTGAACGAAATGGCGCAGCCGAATACCGCTGTCTTCGCCGAATTCACCATAGCCCGGCGATCCGCAAAGCGGTCCGACGAAACCGATCCGCACATTTTGCCGATGTGCGGCCTGATAAAACTCTTGCGGATCGCGGTCCGAGCGCAGCGACCAAGGCGCTTCGATCAGCGTCAGCGAACGCGCCGGCTGCGCGCCGAGTTGCCGATAGAAATCGGGAATGGGACCGACCGGAAACGAAGTGCGCATGGAGTTGTGCGCCGGGTCGTAGTCGAACTGGAAATACGCGTGCGCCATGAACTGATTCGGGCTGTATAGATAATCGGGCATGGGCCCTGCGAAAACGAGTCCGACCAACGCGACGGCGCCGATCGACGCGCGCGGAATATCGGACACGCGCGCCGAAGCAAATGCGAAACCTTCGGCAACGAACAACAGGATGAACGGCACGACCGGCTGTATGTATCGCCCGAACGTCACGGGATTCTGAATCCACGCCGGATGCAGGATGCCGATGGCGATCGCGCCGCCAATTGCGACCGTTCCGATGTACGCAACGAAACCGCGATCGCGTTTCATCCATGACGTTATGCCTGCCGCGCATAACGCGGCCATCACGCAAAAAATGAGCGGCCCTGAAATTCCGAAGCACGCGAGCAAGCTGCGATAGATGCTGGACGGCGTGAGATAGCCTGTGCCGCTTTTACTGCTGAGCGAATGCCAATCGCCGACGAGGGGCGGCACCAGCGCGATGGCGATCAGCGCCGCAGTGATCGATCCGAGAACGATGAGTGCGCTCAGCGATTTCCATGCGGAGCGATGACGCAATGCGTCCACACCGAAAAAGACGAACGGCAGCAGCGTGAACGGCAACGTGATCAGATGCAGCCACGCGGCGAGCGTGGTGCAGATCACATAGAGCACGGCCCATTGCGACCGCCGCTCCTCGCGTGATCGCCATTCGCGGAATGCCACGATCGCGACGAAAACCAGCAACGTCGTCATCGCATACGGCCGCGCGACCCGGCTATGGTACGTCATCATCGGCGAGATCGCGATCAATCCCATCCACACGGCAAGCACGGCCGGATTCGCCTGCCGCCGCAGCAACCAGGGCGCGGCGAAAATCAGCGCGACGCCGCACACGAGCATCGGCCAACGCATTGCCCATTCGGTGAGTCCGCCGTGCAGCGTGAGGAATTTGAAATACAGCGTCAGCGGAATGCAATAGTCGGCGAGGCCGAAATGCGATGCGATGTTCGCGTAGTCCGACGTGAGCAGTTTCTGGATCGCATGCCATTCGTCGTCGATGAGGATTTGCGAACCGAGCTGCCACGTGCGCAGCCAGATTCCCGCGAACGCCGCGATGACGGCAAATGCAATCCAGACGAATCTTGAAATCCGTACCCGCGGCGGCATCAAGGCGGCGTAGCCGGTGCCGGTTTCGGACTCAAGCGCAAGCCGGACGACATCGAGAGGAATGTCGGTTTGGCCAACTTCCATTTCCACAAGCGAAACGTCACGCTCGTCAGCAAAACGCCGAGTCCATAGTGCAGCGAGCGTCGAAAACTGATTTGGCTCGCTTCGGGAAAATAACGCGTGGGACACGACACTTCGCCGACGCTGAAACCGAACGCGACAGCTTGTACGAGCATTTGATTGTCGAAAATGAAATCGTCGGAGTTCGCCGCAAGCGGCAGCGTTTCGAGCACGCGCCGCGAAAATGCGCGATAACCGGTATGGAATTCCGACAGCTTCGTGCCGAGCAGCACGTTCTGCACGAACGTGAGCAATCGGTTCGACACATATTTATAGAGAGGCATGCCGCCTGACAGCGCCGTTTTGCCCAGAATGCGCGATCCCAGCACGATGTCGTACACGCCCGACGCGATCATCCCCGCCATCGGCACGATCAAACGCGGATCGTATTGGTAATCCGGATGCAGCATGACGACGATGTCGGCGCCGTCGGCCAGCGCCAACGAGTAGCACGTTTTCTGATTGCCGCCATAACCGCGATTCTGTGGATGGCGATGGCTGCGGATTCCCAACCGCTCGGCTACGGCGAGCGTCGCGTCGTCGCTCGCGTCGTCCACCAACAAGACCGTGTCGACCACATCGGACGGAATGGCGCGATAACAGTCTTCCAGCGTCTTTTCGGCGCGATAGGCCGGCATGACGACGGCGATTTTTTTCTGCTGCAGCATCGGCTGATTATCCCGCGACGGCGCGCGCGCACCAAGCACTGTGGGCTTTCCGGCGCCCGCCCGGTACACTGAACGACCCTATTTTTTTGCGCCGAACCATGTCCGAGGAAACGCCGCGCCACAACCATTTCATCCGTCAGATCGTGACCGAGGACCGCGCCAGCGGCAAGCACGATCGCGTCGTCACGCGCTTTCCGCCGGAACCCAACGGCTATCTGCACCTGGGACACGCCAAGTCGATCTGCCTTAATTTCGGCATCGCCGCGGACTTCGGTGGCGTTTGTCACCTGCGTTTCGACGACACGAATCCGGCGAAGGAAGATGTCGAATACGTCGAAGCGATCAAGAACGACGTGCATTGGCTCGGTTTCGACTGGGACGAACTGCGTCACGCATCGGACTATTTCGGCGTGCTGTACGAGTGCGCGCTGAAATTGATCCGCGACGGCAAAGCGTTCGTCTGCGATCTATCCGCCGATCAACAGCGCGAGTACCGCGGCACGCTGACGGAGGCGGGCCGAAATTCGCCGTTTCGCGATCGCAGCGCCGCCGAAAATCTCGATCTGTTCGCACGCATGCGCGCGGGAGAATTCGACGACGGCGCAAAAACGCTGCGCGCCAAAATCGACATGAGCAGCGGCAACATCAACCTGCGCGACCCGACGCTGTACCGCATCCGCAAGGTGACGCACCAGAATACCGGCGACGCGTGGCCGATCTATCCGATGTACGACTTCGCGCATGCGCTGTCCGACGCTATCGAAGGCATCACGCATTCGCTGTGCACGCTCGAATTCGAAGACCACCGGCCGTTGTACGACTGGTGTGTTGCGAACGTCGATCTCGCACATTATCCGGCGCTGATGGCGTCGCTCAACATTCCCGGAACGCATCAGCCGGTGAGCACGCCGCAGCAGATCGAGTTCGCGCGCGGCAATCTCGATTACACCGTGATGAGCAAGCGCAAGCTCATCGCGCTGGTGCGCGACAAACTCGTCGACGGCTGGGACGATCCACGCATGCCGACGATTTCCGGCACGCGCCGGCGCGGCTATCCGCCCGCCGCCATCCGCAATTTCTGGGATCGCGCCGGCGTCACGAAACAGAATTCGGTGATCGAATATGGCGTATTGGAAAATTCGGTGCGCGAAGAACTCGATGCACGTGCGCCGCGCCGAATGGCGGTGATCGATCCGCTGAAACTGGTCATCACCAACTTATCTGCGGATCACGAAGAATCGCTGACATTTCCGAACCATCCGAAAAACGAAACGCTGGGAACGCGCGTGGTTCCGTTTTCGCGCGAACTCTGGATCGAGCGGGACGATTTCATGGAAGTTCCGCCGAAAGGCTTTCACCGGCTCGTACCCGGCGGCGAAGTGCGTCTGCGCGGCGTCGGCATCGTGAAATGCGGAAAAGTGGAGAAAGATACGAGTGGAAATGTGCAGGAAGTGCATTGCACGCTCGATACGGATACGCGGCACGGCATGGCTGGCGCGGACCGCAAGGTGAAAGGCACCATCCACTGGGTGAGCGCCAAGCACGCGCTCGCCGCGCGGATTCGCCTGTACGAACGTCTGTTCAACGTTCCGGATCCGGACGACGACAGCGACGGAAAAACGTACGAAGCGCGTCTCAATCCGGAATCCAAGCGCGTCGTCCACGGTTATGTCGAAGCGTCGCTCAACGGCGTCATGCCGGAATCGAACTGGCAATTCGAGCGGCTCGGTTATTTCGTCGCCGACCGCCATGATCATTCCGTGGCGAAACCGGTTTTCAATCGCACGGTGACGCTGCGCGACTCGTGGGCCAAGGCGCGCTGAACCCATGTTCGCCGTGCAGGTGCAATTGACGTTGCCCGACTGGATCCGCCAAGCCGTCGACACGCATCGCGTTTACGGCGACGACGAATCGCGCGTGGCGCTCGCCATCGATCTGGCGCGCAAGAATGTCGAGCTGAAAACGGGCGGTCCGTTCGGCGCCGTTGTCTTCACCGGCGAAGGGCGCGTCGTTTCGGTGGGCGTGAATCGCGTGATCGAGCAAAGCTGTTCGGCAGCGCACGCGGAAATCATGGCGTATATGCTCGCGCAGACGCGGCTGCAGCGAAAACGCTTGAACGAAGGCGGCGAAAAATTCGTGCTGGCCACCAGCGCGCAACCGTGCTGCCAATGTTACGGCGCGACCGTCTGGGCCGGCATCGACGAACTGCTGATCGGAGCGCGCACCGAAGACACCGAAGAACTTACCGAATTCAACGAAGGCCCCCTGCCCGCCGACTGGATCGGCGAATTGAACAAGTTGGGCATCGTCGTGCGCCGCGACATCCTGCGCGAGCGGGCGCGCGATGTGTTCAAGCTCTACGCGCAGTATGGCGGCGAAAGTTATTAGATCCTCGCGTCGCTTCTGTAAGGGCAGCGACCGAATCGTCTGACATCGGCACGCTGCGAGAGAGTCCGAATGAACGCTGTTGTTTACTACTGCCGCGCCGGCTTCGAACACGAATGCGCCCAGGAAATCGAAGCGATCGCTGCCGCCGATGCAATCGCCGGCGCCGCGTCGTTCGAAGCCGGCGACGCGTTCGTTGTATACAATTCCACAAGTGGCGAAGCGTCGCTCCGCCGCGTCTTCGACTGGCGGAATCTGATCTTCGCTCGGCAATGCCTCGTCGCGTTTGCGCGATTCGACAATCTCCCGCGCAAGGATCGGCTCACGCCCATGCTGGCGTCACTCGCGCAGCGCGGCGAACGTTTTGCGGATTGTTATGTGGAATCGCCGGATTCCGACACCGGTAAAGAACTCGCGGCATTGTGTAAAAGTTTCGGCAACGCCGTCATCGGCGCGCTGCGTCAACGCAAAATGCTCGATCCGCAGTCGCCGCATCGGCTACATGTTTTCTTCGCGCGCGGCGACGTCGCTTATCTGGCCAGCGCACCCATCGCGGCATCCGCGCCCTGGCCGCTCGGAATCCCTCGTTTGAAATTTCCGCGCGGCGCGCCGAGCCGCTCGACGCTGAAACTGGAAGAAGCGTTTCTGACCCTGATGTCGGACGACGAACGCGCGCGCTGGCTGAAGGCGGGTATGACGGCGGTCGACCTCGGCGCGGCGCCGGGCGGATGGACGTGGCAACTCGCGCACCGCTCGATCCGCGTCACGGCGATCGACAACGGCCCGATGGATCCGGACCTGATGCAGTCCGGCGTGGTGACGCATTTGCGCGAAGACGGATTCCGTTTCCGGCCGCGCAAGCCGGTGGACTGGCTCGTGTGCGACATGGTGGAACAGCCGCGGCGCATCGCTGCGCTGATCGCACGCTGGCTGAATGAAGGCGCGTGCCGATACGCGATCTTCAATCTCAAGCTGCCGATGAAAAAACGTTTCGAGGAAACGCGCATGTGCCTGGACATCGTGCGCGCGTCCGCACCCGACGTACGCGCGCGGCAGCTTTATCACGACCGCGAAGAAATCACGGTGTTCGCGCGCCGCCGCTAACACTCGTCCGAGTCCGAGTTTTCCCTCATCGTGCAGTTTGCGGGTTGAATGTTGCGCTGCATTTCTGCGAAGTTGGAAGTCCGCGCTCGACGCGGCTTTCGCATCGCGTATCGGAGAAGCGACACAGAATCGTCAACTTCACGGGCTAGCATCGGAAACCTTTTCGGGAGTATTGGAAGGAATGAGAATGCAGAATAAGTTTACAAGGTTACTTTTTATACTCGCAGCGGCGCTGCTTTCGGCAAACGCCGGGGCGCAGGTGGTGATAAGTCAGGTCTACGGCGGCGCCGGATGTTCTTCTGCCGGCTGCTCCACCTACAAGAATGACTACATCGAGATTTTCAATGCCGGCTCCGCGACGGTTTCGCTGAACGGATGGTCGGTTCAATATGCGTCCGCGACCGGATCGTCGAGCTGGACGTCAACGCCGCTGGGCAGCGTCTCGATCGCATCCGGCAAATATCTGCTGATCGCCGAGGGAGCGGGATCGAATGGCGTCAACGACATACCGGCAGCGGATGTGACGGGTTCCACCGCAATGTCCGCAACCGCCGGCAAAGTGGCGCTGGTGAACGCGACGACGGCCTTGTCCGGCGCGTGTCCGATCGATGCGTCGATCCAGGACAAAGTCGGTTACGGCAGCACGGCCAATTGTTCGGAGACGTCGCCCGCGCCGGCTCCGAGCACCACCAACGCGATCTTCCGTGCCGGCAGCGGTTGCACGGATACGGGAAACAACAGCGCCGACTTTTCAGCCGCCGCGGCGAACCCGCGCAACGCGTCGAGCGATGCGCACACATGCGCGGTCGGGCCGACGAAACCCACCGGCGTCGGCTCGGCCAACCCGATCATCGTGCAAGCCGGCGACGCGACCACGCTGACCGTGATCGTCACGCCGGGCACCGATCCGGTGAGCCAGAATCTGTACGTCGAAGCCAATCTCGCCTCGATCGGCGGTCCTGCGCTGCTGGAATTCGACGACGACGGCCCGAATCCCGACGGCACCGAAACATTTTCCTACGCCGCCACCGTCACCGCCGATCAAATACCCGGCCCGCGCACGATTCCGCTCACCGTCGGCGACGAAATGGATCGCGTGACGAATCCGAACGTCTCGCTGACCGTGATCGGCCCGCCCATGACGATCATGGCCATTCAAGGACACGGGGCAGTGTCGCCGTTTAACGGAAGCATCCTGCAGACTGCATCGACATCCATCGTTACCGTCACCAAGTCGAACGGCTTCTTCATGCAGGATGCCGACGGCGACGGCGACTTCACGACATCCGACGGCATTTTCGTCTACACGGGCAATGCGCTGCGGACACTGCCGAGCGTGCACGCGGGCGATGCGGTGTCCGTTGTCGGCACGGTGCAGGA
>DATAVJ010000130.1:0-5407 GCA_036267795.1 Rudaea sp. | reverse complement strand
TGTCACGTTGAATCCGTTGTTCCAGATTCTGCGGCCGATTTCGCCGATCGCATGGATTCCGATTGCGATCCTTTGGTTCGGTGTCGGCAACATGTCGCCGATCTTTCTGATTTTTATTTCGTCGGTGTTTCCGATGGTGGTGCAAACCGTCGCGGGCGTGCATACGATCGAGAAACGCTATTTGCGTGCCGCCGCGAACTTCGGCGTATCACGCGCCACGCTGTTCCGCCACGTGGTGATTCCGGCCGTGTTTCCGCAAATCATCGTGGGCATGCGCATCGGACTCGGCGTGGCGTGGCTGGTCGTGGTCGCCGCGGAGATGATCGCGCTGCACTCCGGACTCGGTTACCTGATCATCGATTCCCGCAATGCGGGCAATCGCTATGACCTGGTGATCGCGGGCATGGTCATCATCGGACTCATCGGTTTGCTGCTGGATCGATTGATGCGCCTGCTGGAAGGCTTGAACGTCGTCAGGTGGCGCTATGCCCACTAGGGACATGCCCTCCAAGATCATGCCGCCGAAGATCGGCGTCGACGGTATCGGCAAAAGTTTCGAGACGGAGCAGGGCACATTGCGCGTGCTCGACAACATCAGCTTCGACGTGGGCGAGGGCGACATCGTCGCGATAGTGGGTCCGTCGGGCTGCGGCAAATCCACGCTGATGAACATCATGGCGGGATTCGACCGTCCCGATCGCGGCTCGGTGTTCGTCGACGGAAACCCGCTGAGCAAGCCCAGTTCGCGCGGGATTTTGATCTCGCAGGCCGGCTCGGTGTTTCCGTGGCTTACGGTGCAGCAAAATCTGATGTTCGGCTTGACCGACCGCAATCACGCCGAAAAGAAACAGCTCGCGGATCATTACGCAGCGATGGTCGGCCTGAAGGGTTTCGAGCGCCGCTATCCGCACGAGCTTTCCGGCGGCATGATCAAACGTGTGGAACTCGCGCGCGCGCTGGTGGTGAAGCCCGAGATTCTGTACATGGATGAACCGTTTTCGGCGCTCGATGCGCTGCTGCATCTGCGCATGCGCATGGAGCTGCTGCGCATTCTCGAGCAGGAACGTCACACCGTTGTGCTTATCACGCACGACGTCGAAGAAGCGATCCACGTCGCCAATCGCGTCATCGTGCTTTCCGGCCAACCCACGACGATCAGGGCGGCGTTCGATGTTCCGTTTCCGCATCCGCGCAAACTTTCCAGCGCACCCGTGCAGGAACTGCGCGCGGCGATCCTGCGCGAGCTTGGCGTGGAGAGTTACTCCACCTGAGCTTTCACGAATCGGTTCCGTTCCTGGGACGAAGAACTGAGCAATCGTTCGATGTCCTTGACGCCGATCGGCTTCACCAGATGTTCGTCGATGCCTGCGTGGCGCGACGCGATGCGCACCTGTTCGTGGCCCCATCCGGTAATTGCGACGAGCGTCGGCTGCGGCAATGTCGTCTTCTTGCGGATTTCGCGCGCGAGTTCATGGCCGTCCATGCCGGGCAGTCCGAGATCCAAAAATACGATAGTGGGCTGGAATTGTTCGATGCGCTGAAGCGCACTCAATCCATCGTGTGTGACGAGGGCGTCCGCGCCCAGCATCTCGACGGCGAACCGCACCGCTTCGCACGCCGATTCGTTGTCGTCCACGATCAATACGCGTTTGTGCAAGAGCGCACGCGAGGGTTCCGGCTGACGTTCATGGGTTGCCGTCGACGCACTGGACATCGCGGACATCGGCAAACGGATGATGAACTGGCTTCCCTTGCCCAACCCGTCGCTGCTGGCGGAAACGTTGCCGCCGTGCAGGCTCACCAGATCGCGCACGAGCGCCAGGCCGATGCCCAAACCGCCTTTCGCGCGCGACGAGACAATCTCGCCCTGCACGAACAATTTGAACAGTTCGGGAATCATGTCGGCGGGAATGCCGATCCCGTTGTCGCGCACGCGCGCGACGGCGCAGCCGTCTTCGGCATCGGCTTCGACGGTGATGCGTCCGCCATCGGGTGTGTACTTCGCGGCGTTGTTCAGCAGGTTCGCGACCACCTGCGCGATCCGCACCGCGTCGACTTCGACCATCAATTCCGACGCGGGCATGCGAATCGTCAACTCGTGTTTGCCCGCGTCGACGAGCGGACGCGATATTTCCACAGCGTCGCGAATGATTTCGCGAAAATCGGCAACGCGCCGCTGCAGCAGGATCTTGCCGCGATTGATGCGCGACACTTCCATGAGATCGTCGACGAGCCGGATCATCATCTGCACTTGATGTCGCATGATCTGCAGCATTTCGTCGTGCCGCGGCGACAGGTTTTGCGCCGGCCCCATCAACTCGGCGACCATGCGCAACGGCGCCAGCGGGTTGCGCAGTTCGTGCGCCAGCATCGCGAGGAATTCGTCCTTGCGGCGATCCTCCTGTTTCAATGCGCTTTCGGTGTTCTTCTGTTCGGTGATGTCGACGGAAACCGAAATCACGCCGAGGAGGGCGCCGCTTGCGTCGTAATTGGGCGACTTCGTCGCGAGATAAATGCGGCGTCCGTCCGGCCAGTCGATGGCTTCTTCGAAAACGGCTGCGCGGCGGGAACCGATCACGCGGCGATCGTTCTCCATGATGGCCGCGGCCGCGTCGGCGCTGTGCAGGAATTCGCGATCTGTCTTGCCGACGACATCGTCGAGCGATTTTCCGACGGCGTTGAGCGCCGCCGGATTTGCCATCACGACGCGGCCATCGGCATCTTTCACGAAGATCAGCACTTGCGTGTTTTCGTTGATGGCGCGCAGCACCGCCGCGCTGCTTTCGAGCGCCTCTTGTGCGGCGCGGCGCTGAACCGTTTCGGCATGCAGCCGTTGGTTGGTCTGCATGAGCGAATCGTTGGCGGTCTGCAGCGAAAAATTGAGCTTGCTGAGCTCGCGCTCTTTTTCGTTGTACAGCGCACTGTTCGCTTCGGCGAGCGCGACGTTAGCCTGTTCGAGTTCGCGGTTGAGCGTTTGCAGCTCGCGCCGTTTGTTGTAGAGCTCCACCAGCACCGAAACTTTGGCGCGCAGGATTTCCGGCACGACGGGAATGTACACGTAATCGAACGCGCCGAGCTTGTAGCCTTTGAGACGGTCGAAATCCGTGACGTGCACGCCCGTCACGAAAATGATCGGCGTTTTCTCGTAGCGCGGATGCTGGTGGATCAAGCTCGCGGTTTCGAATCCATCCATCTCCGGCATGTTCACGTCGAGCAGGATCACTGCGAACTCGCGCGCCATCAAAAGCTTCAGCGCCTCGGTGCCGGAATGCGCGTGCACGAGGTTTTCGTCGAGATCGCGCAAAATCACGTCGTAACTGAGCAGCCGCGCAGGCTGGTCGTCGACGAGCAGGATGTTGGCTTTGTCGGTCATCTCTGATCGGTTCGCTCAGCGGTGCAGCCAGATGCGCAACAACGACAGCAGCTGTTCGGAATTGACGGGTTTGGCGATGTAGTCCGACGCGCCGGCCTCGAGGCACTTTTCGCGGTCGCCCTTCATCGCCTTCGCCGTCAACGCTATCATCGGCAGCAACCGGAACGCCGGACGCTCGCGGATGAGCCGAATGGTCTGATAACCGTCCATTTGCGGCATCATGATATCGACCAGCGCCAATGCCACGTCGGGCGTTTCGTCGATGAGCGCAATGGCATCGGCGCCGGCCGTGGCGGTGAGCACATTGACGCCGTGCCGTTCGAGCAGACTGCTCAGCGCGAAAATATTGCGGATGTCGTCGTCGATGATCAGCACCTTCTTGCCGATCAGTGCTTCGTCGCTTTGATGCAAACGTTCCAGCATCTGCTGCTTGTGCGGCGGCAGAGCGCTCACCACGCGATGCAGGAAAAGCGCGGTTTCGTCGAGCAGGCGTTCCGGCGAGCGCACGTCCTTGAGCACGATGCTTTTGGCGATCTTGCGCAATTCGGTTTCGTCGGCTTCGGAAAGTTCCTGGCCGGTGTAAACGACGATCGGCACGTCGCGCATCTTCGGATGTTTTTGCATTTCGTGCATGAGTTCCAGGCCCGACGTGTCGGGCAGTCGCAAATCGACCACGGCGCAATCGAACTCTTCCTTGTCGAGCGCGGCCAGTGCTTCGGCGCCGTTGCGCGTCGTCGTGATGGCGACATCGTCGTGCGCGATCAGCTCGCAGATGCTCATGCGTTCGGCGTCATTGTCTTCGATGACGAGCAAATGGCGCGTGCGCGGCATGGAGAATTGCTTGATGCGCTCGAGCGCTTCTTCGAGGCTTTCGGTCGTCGCCGGTTTATTGACGTACGAGAATGCGCCGCGTTCGAGCCCCTGATGATGCTCCTCTTCCACGGTGACGATCTGCACCGGTATGTGCCGCGTGGCCGGATCTTGCTTGAGGCGGCTGAGCACGGTCCAGCCGAGCATGTCGGGAAGCGCGATATCCAGCGAGATCGCCGTCGGCAGAAATTCGCGGGCAAGCGCCAGCGCCTCGGCGCCACGAGCCGCGACCAGACCTTTGAATCCGGTTGCGCGCGCCAGTTCCAGCAATACGAGCGCATAGTGCGGATCGTCTTCGACGATGAGAAGTGTGGTGTCGCCGGCGACAATGGTCTGGCGGTCATCGGCTATCTGTTCCATCGTCGGCGCAGCTTCCGCTTGTTGCGAACCCGGCACGCCGCCGAGCATGCGGAATTCCTGCGGCTGCGATCCTGCCTGGCCGATATAGTTGAGCGGCAGGAACAGCGTGAACGTGCTGCCCTGGCCGACCACGCTGGTGAGCCGGATCTCGCCGCCGAGCAACCCGGCCAGTTCACGACTGATGGCGAGACCAAGACCGGTTCCGCCGTACTTGCGCGCGGTTCCCGCGTCGGCCTGCTGGAATGCCTCGAAGATGATCTTCTGTTTCTCGGCGGGGATGCCGATGCCGGTATCGCTCACGGACAATTCAACGACGGCCGGTGCCTGTCTCAAGATCGAATGCTCGACCGACCAACCGTGTTTTGCCATCGCGACGCGCAAACGCACGCCGCCCTGCGCCGTGAACTTGAACGCGTTCGACAGCAGGTTCTTCAACACCTGCAGCAAGCGTTTCGGATCGGTGTTCAGCGCGCGGCCGAGGTTGGGATCGAAGTCGAGCGAGAATGCCAGTTTCCGGCTTTCGGCCTCATGCCGGAAGCTGCGATCGATGGTGTCGCGCAGTTTGGCGAACGGCAGTTCTTCGTTCTCGACGGTGACAGTGCCCGACTCGATCTTCGACAAATCCAGAATGTCGCTGATCAAGTTGAGCAAGTCGGTGCCGGCGCCGTGGATGGTCTTCGCGTATTCGACTTGCTTGCCGGACAGATTGCGATCCGGATTCTCGCTCAATTGCTGGCCGAGAATCAGAATGCTGTTCAACGGCGTGCGCAATTCGTGCGACATGTTGGCCAGGAACTCCGACTT